>JADFXK010000399.1 GCA_015233625.1 Deltaproteobacteria bacterium
CGGATAGCCCTGGTCTTCGGTTCTTATCACGACGTCGACTCTTCGGAAATGGCCTTTAAGATTGCCGGGTCCATGGGCTTCAAGAAAGCCTGTGAAGAGGCCAAGATGGTCCTGTTGGAGCCGATCATGAAGATCGAGGTGACGGTCCCGGAGGAGTTTATGGGTGATATTATCGGCGACCTGAACTCTCGCCGGGGCAAGGTCCTGGGCATGGTCCAAAAGGGGAAAAACCAGGTTATCCAGGGGTTGGTGCCCATGTCGGAGATCCTCCAGTACGCTCCGGATTTGACCTCCATGACCGGCGGACGAGGATCGTTTGCCATGGAACAATCAACCTATGAAGAACTACCGGCTCATCAGGCCGAGAAGATCATCGCCGAATACAAACAGGCCGAAGAATAACCGCAGGTTGAAGATGGAGCCTAAGCCGTGGAATGTGAACATACGGTAGCCATAGTGACCATCAGCACTCGTCTCTCCCGCCAGGAAGGGGAAGATAAATCCGGCCCGGCCCTGGCGGACTTAATGCGTCAATCCGGCTGGCAGGTGGCGGCGCAAGGGGTAGTCACGGATGACCGGATAGCCATTTCCAATGAGTTGAGGCTGTTGGCAGATGAGCATAAAGTTGACTTGATCATCACCACCGGCGGAACCGGCGTTCATCCGACGGATGTCACTCCAGAAGCCACCCAAGACGTCATCCAACGGGACATCCCTGGAATGGCCGAGGCCATGCGGGCGGCCGGGATGCAAAAAACGCCCCATGCCATGATCTCCAGGGCTGTCGTCGGAATCAGGAATCAGACCTTGATTGTTAATGTCCCAGGCAGTGTCAGGGGGGCGGTGGAATCGATCACGGTTCTGCTCCCTGCCCTGCCCCACGCCGTAGAAAAAATCAAGGGTGATCCCTCCGATTGCGGTCGCCCCTGAGTTCACGGGCAAACTTGATCACTGCGCAGTATCGCCCTTGTCTCCTCAGTCAAGGGCGATTTTCATTTTTCGGCCTGACCCCGCGGCGGTCATCATCTGTGGTGCCGCCAGGTTGGCACGGACATACAACGAAAGGACATCTCCACCATGAGTACTCCATTCTTCCCCCAAGGCCGGGCCCTGGGCATTGGTTCCCTGCCCCATCTTGATCCCGCGGCGGGGTTAGCCCTGGTCCTCCAGACGATGCCCCAGTCACCCCACTGGCCTCAATTCCCCAAGGCCAGCATGTATGAGCAAATGGAGCTCCAGGTGACAGAGGGATTGCCCTGTGTTGTCGTCAATGAAGAAGACCGGCGAGTCTTCTTTGATACTTCCGGTGATCCTATCCCGGCCGTAGAAAAATTCTATGAACACTATCTGGAGGCAGAGGCCGGTGGGCCGATGGAAGACTTCGCCATCTCCCGGCGGAGCGCGGCAGGACTTTATTTACTTGAGGAAGCCCTGGCCGGCGGCGCCTATGCCCCGGAACTGGTCAAGGGCCAGATTATCGGTCCGTTCAGCCTGGGCATGTCTCTATTCGATGAAACTCGCCGACCGATCCTCTACCATGACCTGCTGGGTGATGTCGTGGTCAAGGGTTTGGCCATGAAGGCCGTCTGGCAGGCCAAGAAGCTCCTGGGTATGGGAGGCCGGGCTTTCTTATTTGTGGATGAACCAGTCCTGGCCTCTTTTGGGTCGTCGGCCATGATTACCATTTCACGCGAAGAAGTTATCGCCAAGTTCAACGAAGTGATCAACGGGGTCAAGGCCCTGGATGTGGTCACCGGGTCCCATTGCTGCGGCAACACCGACTGGGCCATGCTCATGGAGACCGAGGTGGATGTGGTCAGTTTCGACGCCTTCAATTACATGGAGACCATGACCCTTTACCCTGCGGCTTTACAACGATTTTTCGACCGAGGCGGGGCCCTGGCCTGGGGGATTGTGCCCAACGTGCCAGAGGTGATGGACATGGACGTGGCTTTTCTGCTGCAACGTCTGACCGCGGGTGTGGCCGGCCTGACAGCCAAGGGATTGGACCAGGATTTGATCTATGAACGCATGTTTATTACTCCAGCTTGCGGCACCGGCACCTTGTCCCTGGACCAGGCCGAACAGGTCTACTCCCTGACTCGGCAGATCTCAGACAGCGTCCGGGCCAGGTAATCTGCGTTCATCTGCTAAATCTGCGGATTCATTTCTGGCTTTCAACTAATAGAACACGTCGAATTCAGGGAAACAAAGGAGACCATATGATTGATCCTCGAATGGCCAGGCTGGCTGAAGTGCTGGTCAATTACTCGTGCAAACTTCAGGCCGGGGAACGGGTCTTGATCGAGGCCTTTGACCTGCCGGAAGACTTCATCATCTTGCTGGTCAATCAAGTCCTGCGGGCCGGGGCGATCCCCTTCGTGGAGATTCGGCAGAACCGGGTAATGCGCAGCCTGTATAATGCGGCCTCGGAAGAATGGATGAAAGAATGGGGCGACATCGAGCTGTACCGGATGAAGAAGATGAATGCTTACATCGGCCTGCGGGGCAGTCACAATATTTCCGAAATGTCCGATATCGACCAGGAAAAGCTAAATATCACCAATAAATTCTACAGCAAGCCGGTCCATTCGGAGCAACGCGTCAAACACACCAAATGGGTCGTCACCCGCTGGCCCACGCCGGGTATGGCTCAGCAAGCCAACATGAGCACCGAGGCATTTGAAGACTTCTATTTCAAGGTCTGCACCTTGGATTACGCCAAGATGTCCCGGGCCATGGACCCGCTGACCGCACTGATGGACAGAACGGACCAGGTCCTGATCACCGGGCCGGGCACCAACCTATCCTTTTCCATCAAAGACATACCCTGCCGCAAATGCGACGGCCTGCGGAATATCCCGGATGGCGAGGTCTACACCGCCCCGGTCAAGCACTCAGTGAACGGGACTATTCAGTATAACGCCCCGACCATATTCCAGGGCAGTTCTTTTAACAACATTCGGCTGGAGTTCAAGGACGGCCGGGCAGTCCAGGCTACGGCGGGCACAGCGGCGGAAACGACCAGGCTGAATCAGATTCTCGATTCCGATGAAGGGGCCAGATATGTGGGTGAGTTCGCCTTCGGATTTAACCCGCACATCACCCAGCCCATGCGGGACATTCTGTTCGATGAAAAAATCGCCGGCTCTATTCATTTCACGCCCGGCCAGGCTTACGAACAGGCCGACAACGGCAACCGGTCCCAAATTCATTGGGACATGGTCCTAATCCAAACCGAACCGTACGGTGGTGGAGAGATTCATTTCGACGGCACCCTGATCCGAAAAAACGGTCTATTCGTCCTGCCGGAGCTAACCGGGCTGAACCCGGATCAGTTGATTTGAGCTGGTTTGAGTAGAAATACTTCAATCCATAAATAGGGCGGTCCCGCCACCAATACAATGCAAGGTGGCAATATAACGGGCCACCCGTCCACTCAATGGTGCCTGATCCGGCCTACCCCAACGCTCAGGCACTGTTGACCCTTTTGCCCCGTCAGGGCGAGTCTAGGGAAGTGGATCAGCGTGCTCGTCGTCTTCACTCTCTTCCAAGTCATAATGGGCACACCTTTTCCTGGCATTCGGGTCTTTAACCAGCAAAGATTTCTCCTGCGGCTCCCCGCACAGCTTGATGAGTTCAAGATCGGATCCTTCCATCCAGGTGACGAACTGGTCAAGGTAAGGCTGGTTCGCGTCGGATTTGTGACCTCGAGCCTTGTGGATGATAGGAGTCAGGTTGGCCGGTAGCTTAACCGGCTTATCCCCGAAATAGCAGAAATGAGTTGACAGCAAGACAGATGTTCCACCTAAGTCGCGGGAGCGGTTCCCGGCGTCGTGGACTCCTTCTCTTATTGTTGGCGGGATGCCCACAGAATAGTCGTAAATGCAATCTCCGACCTTCCGCCGATAGTCGCCGCTGGTCCAGACTGGAAGCTTATTCTTAAGGTGCGTCTGACAATAAGCGTCATATTCTTGCATCGACATCTTATCCGTCACTTTCATGGCGTAGACGATACAATCCGAA
>JADFXK010000039.1 GCA_015233625.1 Deltaproteobacteria bacterium
ACCGGCGCCGCCGGGGTCCGCGACTGGTTGCTCGTTGTTCGTCCATTTTGTTGGGCAAGCAAGTCTTACTGACTCTGAAGACGCAGGAGACACCTTTTAATTTTATGAGGTTTCTTTCATGAATGATCCCGGAGACGTCGCTGCTGAGGTTCCTAACTGATTGCTCAAGGATTGCTTTTTCCCATTAATCCGGTTGCAGACAGTGAGCCATCAAACGCCAATAACAAGCAACCAGCAACGAGCAACCAGCAACCAGAAGGAGGTTTCGTTCAATGTCCAGAACCATCCTGGTGGTGGATGATGAAGTCAACATTGTCAAGTCATTGGAAGGGATTCTGACCGATGAAGGTTATGAGGTCATTTGCGCCCACAGCGGGAAGGAGGCCCTGGCCCTACTGGAAGAAGAAGCGCCGGATTTGGCCCTGTTGGACATCTGGATGCCGGGTATCGATGGGATCGAGACCTTAACCAGGATCAAGCAAGACCATCCCTATATGCAGGTCGTGATGATTTCGGGGCATGGTAATATCGAAACCGCGGTCAAGGCCATAAAACTGGGCGCCTACGATTTTATCGAAAAGCCATTATCTCTGGATAAGATTCTCCTGACCATAAACAATGCTTTGAAATATCACCGGTTAGAAGAAGAGAATATCCTGCTGAAATCCAGAACACCCCAGCATAACCTGACCGGGGCAAGCAAGACTATCCAGACCCTAAAAGAGCAAGTGGCCCTGGTCGCCCCCACCGACGCCTGGGTGTTGATCACGGGAGAAAACGGGACCGGAAAAGAGGTGGTGGCCAGGTCCATTCACCGGCTGAGCAAGCGGGCGCAGAAGCCGTTTATTGATGTTAATTGCGCGGCCATACCCGAGGAATTGATCGAAAGCGAACTGTTCGGCCATGAAAAAGGAGCCTTCACCGGGGCCGTGACCCGCCGCCGGGGCAAATTCGACTTAGCCAATGAAGGGACCCTGTTTTTAGATGAGATCGCGGACATGAGTCTCAAGACCCAATCTAAGATACTCCGGATACTTCAGGAACAAAGGTTTGAGCGGGTGGGGGGGGCCAAGACCATCAAAGTGGACGTCCGGGTGATTGCGGCCACGAATAAGAACTTAGAAGAGGAGATAAGCCGCCGGACCTTCCGGGAAGATTTGTACTACCGTTTAAATGTCATCCCCATTCTAGTCCCGCCGCTTCGCCAAAGAAGAGAAGATATTCCCTCCCTGGTTCAGGAATTCTTAGAAGAATACTCTTATAAAATTAAGACTCCGGTGAAGACGTTGACGCCCGAGGCCTTAGACCTGCTACTTAATCATCCCTGGCCCGGTAACGTCAGAGAACTCAAAAACTTCGTGGAACGGTTGGTCATTATGACTCCCGGCCGGACTATCGAGGCTGGTCACGTGCCCCCGCCCATCGGTCGGACACCGGCCCCGGTGGAATTGCCGGAATCGTTTCATTTCGCGGCCTTCAAAGACGCCCGCAGTCATTTCGAACGAGCCTTCATCGCCGAAAAATTGGCCGAGAATAATTATAATGTGTCTCAAACCGCCGAGGCCATCGGCTTGGAACGAAGTCATCTGCACAAAAAGATCAAAGCCTACGGCCTGGACACGGGCAAGGCGACGATTGAGGAAGGTTA
This sequence comes from Deltaproteobacteria bacterium, assembly GCA_015233625.1. Classification (GTDB taxonomy): domain Bacteria; phylum Desulfobacterota; class JADFXK01; order JADFXK01; family JADFXK01; genus JADFXK01. Next base: position 1,649 of record JADFXK010000039.1, read on the forward strand.
GGACTTTCGACCAAAATTTGGCGGACATGATATTTCAATTGCTTGTTATGCCCGGTCAGGCACATAGTGACCTTTTTGAATCCGGAAGCTCCGGCAGTCTGGCCCTGAACTATAGAAACCACTTACCCCCGACGAGAGCTTCACTGGGAAGGATTTGATACCTTCCTTCAGCAGGAGATAACAGATTATGCGGTCAGAATCTATTTCGCAAGAAGAGAAAACGAAAGCTGCGGCCATAATACCGCCTCCCGCTGCGAAGCCGCAGTCCATTGATATCAGCCTGCAAGATCTTTATAGAGAAGCTAAAAGGCTGTTCGGAACGCTGTCCCAACTCCTGGCTGTTTCTTCATTGTCGGAGATCCTGGTTTTCAGCGCCGCGGCCGAAAAGGAATTTTTTTTGTTCCTCCAGGAAGAGGACAAGAACGTCCACGAGTTGGAAATGACGGTTCTGCTACCCCGGCTTTTTGACGCGATTATTCCCTTGAGGGACTACAATGAAGACGTCAGTATGTCGTTGCGTCTGGTGTCGCTATCAGAGACACTGTCAAACCTGGAAGAGGTGGCGAGGGTAATCGAAAGCGGTGAAACGCCGTATCGCCTATTCCTGTCGTTAGTTCTCTCCCGATGGCGGGAACTCGTTCGACTTGAGATTCGTCGCATCAGCGGCCAAGCTAAGTTGCAGTTGACGTCGCACGATGAGGAAACAACCGACGGAAACACGACAATTACTCTGACCATTCGAAATCTGGGACCAGCCGTCGCGACGAATATCAGAGTCGAACTCTTGGTAGAAGGCAAATCGAGTGTCTATCCGAAAATGCAGGTTCTGCCTTCCCTGGCCCCTGAGGAAGCCAGAACCCTAACTTTTGCGGTGAGAGGCGAAGTCGCCTACCGTATAGATGGTCTGGCCACATATGATGACCGTCTATCTAAGAATAAAGAAGAACGGCACAGAGTGTGGTTTGTCAAGCGTGTCGAAGCGACGAAGCTAAGTATCAAAGCGCTACCCATAACCTGGTGGCTGGACATCCGCAATCCTTACTTACCAGGGACGTCCCCACCTGACCCAAAAGAAATGGACAGGCTCTTCGTTGGCCGTGATGATATATTGCGGTTCGTGGAAGAAAACCTGGTTAACGCCGCATCGGAACGGATCGTGGTGCTTTACGGCCACAGACGGATGGGCAAGACCTGGACCTTGCTTCGATTGATGGAACGACTACCCGATAAATACCTGCCCGTTTATATTAATGTTCAGGAGTTCTCCGGGGTGAATGGGGTTCCACCTGTTTTGCAAAACATTGCGGATGAGATTGTTCGTTCGCTTAAAAGACGCGGAGGAGTTGATCCGGCGGCCATCTCGTCTATTAGAGTGCCTGCCTTGGAACAATATGTGTCGAATTACCCATATTTCTTCAAGCGAGTATTCCTGAGTGACGTCCAGGAGGTGCTCGGCGATAAACGGCTTCTTTGGTTGGTCGATGAGGCTCAATGTCTTGACGATATGGTCCAGGCCGGCCACCTTCCAGCCACTTTCCTGGAGTTTCTACGTGATTTGATGCAGTTCAGCCATAAGATTGCCTTTGTCTTTGCCGGGGTCCGGGAGATAACTGAAGAGTATTGGTCGGTTTTTTTCAACATCGCGGTACATCGGCGAATTGGCGTGCTTAGCGATGAGGACGCCTCGAAACTTATCGTTGATCCACTCAAACCATACGGGGTGGAATATGACCCCGCCGCGGTGTCTCTGATTCGCCAGTTTACGGGAAATCATCCCTATTTCATTCAGTTACTGTGTGATCGCGTTGTTTCCGGCTTAAACAGGCAACAACTGCGGCATGTCGGCGGTCAGCTAGTAGAAGCCGCGGTCGAGGACGTTGTGACTCATGGTACGTCCAATCTTCAATTCTATTGGAAGGACGTAATGGATGAAAAGGAACGGGCAGTCGCCGGCACGATGCAGGACATACTACGGCAGCAACGCACCTCGGACCTGGCCACTATTTTGATTCAAATGAGAATAAGCAATCCGAAGGTTCCCTCAGACGACTTGTCATCTGTCTTACAAAACCTGGTCAAGAAGGACATCATAGAAAAAGCAAAAGGACTTCGTGACACCTACAGGTTCAAGATGGGACTGATAGAACGGTATATTGAAGCTCATGAGGCTTATGCCATGTGCCAGGAAAGGATTGGCCGATTATGGTGAAGGATGCCGACGTGGCTAAAAAGTGGTTGATATTCTTGAGCCACTCCTCCAAGGACAAGCAATTTGTTGACTGGCTCCATGATAAACTGCGAAGCGCCAACTTGGAGTTGTGGTACGATAAATACGAAATATTAGTCGGAGATTCCATCCTGGAGAAGATATATGAGGGGCTCGACGGTAGCGAATTTTTCCTCGTAGTCTTGTCAAAAGCAGCCGTGGCGTCCGAGTGGGTCAAGCGTGAGTTGGAACCTAAAACTCTCGAAGAAATTGAAAAGAAGAAGGTGGTGGTTCTTCCCGTTGTACTGGACGATATAACTTCCGCAGATATACCACCTTTTATAAGAGCCAAGAAACACATCAGGTTTCCAGGTCATGGGTCGGAAGAAAAATTTAGCGAGCTTATGGATAGCATTGACCAACATGTGAAGAGACGCGACCTGACCTCGACAGATAAGCCTTCCTCAAATGTTCAAACTAGTTACAGCCATAATCCCTTTGGCTTGCGTGGAGGGGTGGACCCGAAGCGGTGTGTAGTCCATGGGACTCTGGTTAGAAGTATTATTGATCGGTTGTTAACGAACCAATCCGTTTCCATCGTTGGGGCTCGGATGCTGGGCAAGACGTCTTTGTTGAAATTTCTGGCTTCCACCCAGGTCCAACCGTATTTCCTAAGGGCGAACGCGGATCGATCGGCCTTTCAGTTTGTTTATGTCGATATGCAGGAACACTCCGGGCAACATTGGAGTCAATTTGTGCCCCAGATAGCCCAAGCCATGTCGAGTAAACTAACCGCAGAGCCGACGTCTCCGCCAGACACGCATAAAGAAGCTCTGGACTGGATAAAGACCATCGTCGGCCGCCAAGATGATGAGGAGAAACACCTCTGGGTGATAATGATCGACGAGTTTGACAAGGTAGCAGAATTATATGATGTCAATAAACAACTCTTCGACCATTTACGCGCTCTATCTCAGCACTATAACGTATGTTTTGTGATTGCTTCCCGCCAAAAACTCATAAATCTGCCTTTCCAAGAAGGTGTTAGTTCTTCGCCATTCTTCAACTGTTACAATGAAGAATTCCTGGCCAGGTGGGATGAATCCCTGGTCCGGTCATTGATGCAGGCACCTCTCGGTCGAGAATTGGACTGCTTTTCCGAGGATGATTTTGACTTCATGTCCGAACTGACCGGGAACCACCCCTTCTTGCTTCAGATAGGTTGCTCCAAGCTATTCATAGCCCGCAAAAAAATTGGGTCGGACAAAATTGATTATGGTTCCATTATAGATGACTTCATGCAATCCGCTGAGAGCTTTTACCAATATTACTGGAAAAACGAAATCATGAATGAAGATCGTACCTGGCTGGAGGAGTGCCGTCGGGCCATATCCATGAATGATCCGGCCAGGCTTGAGGCGCTTCAAGACAACTCTCATGACCGCAAGAATAAAACTATCCGGATAAAACTGGCCCGCTTGGGCCTGGTGTCAGGCGATGATGGGCCAATAGTATTTCCCACAGGTTTCAAGAGGTATCTGGATAGTATTAGTTGAGGACCAGGTGGTTTCTCGACTTGAACAGTCATATTTTTTCTCGGACGATTATGGAATGCTGACATGACCAGACTGATTCATTGCTTCTTATGCTTCTCATTATGTTTTTTCATGGTTATAACCGTCGGCTGTGGCGGCTCAGATAGCAACAACTCAGACGTCTCCTTAGAGACCATGATCGGGCAAATGACCCTGGTCGGGTTTCGCGGCACTGACCCCAATGAGGACTGGCCCAGATTGATCGTCCAGCAATTGGAGACAGGTCACCTCGGGGGCGTGGTCTTCTATCGATTTAACATTGTAAACCAGCCCCAGGTAGAAGCCTTGACTCAGGCCATTGGTCAGGCGCGGGCCCCTTATCCGGTCCTGGTCAGTCTGGATCAAGAAGGCGGCAAGGTTCAACGGTTGAATAGCACTAATGGATTCAAGGATTTTTTGTCGGCCCAAGAGGTGGCGGAGCAGATGACCCCGGGGCAGGCCCTGGATTATTATTCCGACCTGGCCGCCATGGTCAAACAAGCCGGGTTCAACTTGAATTTTGCCCCGGTCGTGGATTTGAATAGGAATCTGGAGTCGCCCGCTATCGGGAAGCTGGAACGGAGTTTCGGGGCCGACCCGGGGCAGGTCATCGCCTATGCCTCAGTCGTGATCACCGCCCATCACAGCCAGGGCGTCCTATGTACCTTGAAACACTTCCCCGGGCACGGCAGCGCCACCGGGGACACTCATCTGGGGTTTGTCGATGTGACCGACACCTGGATGCCCATCGAACTGGAGCCGTTCTTTCGATTGTCCGGGCCGGGCGGAGCCGATATGGTCATGGTCGCGCACACCTTCAACCGTAATCTTGATCTTGTTTACCCGGCTTCTCTTTCGCCTCAGGTTATCGACGGATTGTTGCGACAGACCGGCCTATATGATGGTGTGGTCATCAGTGATGATCTCCAGATGGGGGCCATAGCTCAATTTTTTGACCTGGAGACAGTGATTGTCCAGGCGGTTAACGCCGGGAACGATATTCTCCTGTTTTCCAATTACTTCGCTCCAGACCCACTGATTCCGGACAGGGTCAAGGACACCTTGATCAGCGCGGTGGCTGACGGCCGCGTTTCGCTGGATCGCATCAGAAAGTCCTTCGCCAGGATCATCAAGGCCAAGGCCGGATTGATGGCCAGACCGGGATAATCTGAAAGGAATCGTGTAACTTGAGATTGGATCTTTAGAAGATTTGCCGCTTTCACTAAAGAGGATGAAGGAACTTGTCGATACCCGAGAATAAAATACCGATACTGTTAGTCACCGGTGGCTGCCGTTGTGGCAAAAGCCGGTTTGCTCAAGACTGGGCCGAACGTCAGAGTGTCCGGCGCCTTTTCTTGGCTACGGCTGCAACCTGGGACGAGGAAATGCGGGACCGGGTCAAAAAGCATCAAGCCGAGCGTGGTTCCGATTGGACTACTGTCGAGGAGACCCTGGATCCGGTCAAGGTGATCAATCAGCGCCACGACCAGACCGGCGTTATCCTGATGGACTGCGTGACTATTTGGCTCAGCAACCTGATTATGGCTGATCTGTCGGATGATCAGATCCGAGATCGGGTTAATGCCCTGGTTGGGTGCCTGGCCCGGTCTGTCTGTCCGGTGGCGTTGGTGACCAATGAGGTCGGCTGCGGGATAGTTCCGGATAACCCCCTGGCCCGGCGTTTCCGCGACCTGGCCGGGATGGCCAATCAGATGTTGGCCGCGGCGGCGGACCGGGTGGTGTGGCTGGTCTCCGGAATCCCGGTGACGATCAAGGGCCGCGAGTCCTAGCCTGGCGCTCTTCCCTTCGGTGGTCCGGGACACGATTGCTTCATGCCGGATTATACCGATTTGCCCCCAGTGGTGATGGACGGAAGATGAACCATAACTAGTTTTTTGTCTTCAAATTAGGATTATCCAATGCTATCGATTGGATGGCCATGACTTGAATTACTGATGAGCATCTGAACTGACTTTTTGACGTTCTGGCCTACGCCTATCTGGCTGGAAAATCTCAAATAACCTCAAAATTGCGTGGATCCAAAATGCCGGATTTCAAAATCTGATGACTATAATTTGACATGGGGTGACTCACGAGATAAAATACTCAAATTTGACGTGGCTATATTAACGTTTCTGAGACCACCTGTTGTCCATTGCTTATTACCGGTTACTCGTTGAATATAACCAGCAACCAGCAACGAGGAACGAGCAACCAGTAACCAGCAACTGGCTTGAGCCCAAAATAGATTCTTGAATTGGAGAATACATGAAAGTCATAGACATTGCGGCAGGAATAAAACCTGTTGATCGGATCTGGATTGAGAGAGCTAAAGAACGAACCGCCCAGTTGGTTATGCCCCCTCGGGCGCTGGGCCGTCTCCATGACATTTCGGAACAAATTTGCGGTATTCAGCAAACCTTGACCCCCACCGTAGAACGGAAGGCCTGCCTGGTTATGGCTGGAGACCACGGGGTGGCCGTGGCCGGAGTTAGCGCCTTTCCCCAGGAAGTGACGGGAGAAATGGTTAAGACTTTTCTGCGCGGCGGGGCCGGAATCAATGCCCTGGCCCGGCACGCGGGAGCTGAAGTGGCGGTGGTAGACATGGGAATTATTCCGGAACTGGATCCAGCGGCCCTGGTGGGGGGAGAGAGGCTCTTGGTCCGAAAAGTCGCCGCGGGAACCCAGAACATGGTCACCGGCCCGGCCATGACCAGAGATCAGGCTGAACAGGCGATTCTAACCGGGTTTGAATTGGCTTCCGGACTCTTTGACCGCGGGGTGCAACTCTTAGGAACTGGAGACATGGGCATCGCCAACACCACTCCATCAGCCGCCATCGGACTGGTCTGCACCGGAGTGAGCATCGAAGAAATGACCGGACGGGGCACCGGCATCGACGATCAGGGTTTGGTTCGGAAACAGACAGCTATTAGGGGGGCGCTGGAGATTAATCGGCCCGACCCCTACGACGGCTTAGATATCCTGGCCAAGGTCGGCGGCTTTGAGATCGGGGGTATCGCCGGATGTATCCTGGCCGGGGCCTATCATGGCCGCGGGGTGGTGATCGACGGGTTTATCTCCACCGCCGGAGCCCTGATCGCCCGGGCCATTTGTCCTGCGGTGACGGATTACTTGTTTTCGGGGCATTGTTCGGAAGAGTCGGGGCACCGGGCCATGCTGCGGGACCTGGGTTTGAGGCCCATCTTGGATTTGGGTATGAGACTGGGTGAGGGCACCGGCGCGGCCCTGGCTATGGGGATTATTGAGGCCGCCATAAGGGCTTTTCGGGAGGTCCTGACCTTTGCTGAAGCTGGAGTTTCCGAGAAGGAGGGCTGATGAACGGATTGCGTGGCGCTCTGGGCTTTTTCACGATCCTGCCGGGATGCGGGGGTGTTGGTTGGCAGGGAGCTAAGATGCTCCCCTGGTTCCCCGTGGTGGGGCTGATTCTGGGGGTGATTTATGCTCTGGCGGATGCGCTGTTTGGTTTGATTTTCCCGCCGGCTCTTCAGGCCGCGTTGGTGGTCCTGGTCATGGCCGTATTGACCGGTGGCCTGCATTTGGATGGTCTGGCTGACACGGCGGACGGATTGTTGAGTCACCGGAGCCGTGAAGATGCACTGCGGATTATGAAAGATAGCCGCATCGGCTCCTGGGGTGTACTGGCCTTGATCTTTGTCTTGGGCCTGAAAACCATAGCTCTGGCCCAGGTCATGGTCGGACCGAGATACCTGATTCTGCTTTTGGTGCCGGCTTATGGCCGCCTGGCCATGGTGGCTGGAATCGGGGTCTTACCCTATGGCCGAGGCCAGGAGGGATTGGCCCATTCGATTTTCGGAGATGCGGAAAGGATTCCTTTTAGCCCCGGCGGCCTGGCCGTGCTGGCCGGTTCCCTGGCGTTGGGGTGGCCGGGGGCCTTGTTTATCAACGTTACCTTCTTCGCTACCTTGATTTTTATCCTGTTCTGGTATCGGCACCGGTTGGGTGCCATCACCGGCGACATGTTGGGGGCGCTGGGAGAAATTATCGAGGCTGTTTTGCTGGTGGCCTTAGCCTTTAAATAATTGCCTGGTCTGCTTATCGAACCCAGGTTAATTTTACAACATGGGTCTATGAACAAAACCGGAGCCGATTTTGCCCGGAACCACCTATCATCTCGATTGGGTCACGGACTACCTGGCTGTCGGTAGCGCGCCCAACTCCTACCAGGACCTGGAAGACATCCGGTGGCAAGGGATCGATGCGGTGATGAACTTGTGCGCCGAGTTTTGCGATCTGCATTGGTTGGAGTCTGGTGAAGGGTTTGAGGTTTATTATTTACCAATTCATGATGAGGCCGTGCCAGACATCGATGCCCTGAACCAGGCCCTGGACTGGTTGGATGAAACTATATCCCTGGGCCGGAAGGTGCTGATTCACTGCCGGGCGGGCATCGGCCGAACCGGGACGGTGGTTTCAGCCTATCTTTTGGGCCAGGGTTGGGACAAGAAGGCGATCAATCGGAAACTGAAGACGCTGAGAGCCAGGCCGGTCAATTTCACCCAGTGGTGGTTCATCCGTAAATATGGCGCGAGAGAACCTCGGGTGACGGTGGAGAAGCCGGATTTGATGGTGTTCCAGGCAGAGGAGTTGAGACCGCTCTGGGTCGGACTTGAATGCCTGATGGAAATGCTGGACCGACCGCTGTACCGCTCCGGTCCGGCCACCCTTTGCGGCGAAGGTCACCAGGACTGTTGTTGTCGGCCGGTGTCTTTATCGTTAATCGAATCCGGTTACCTGACCCGGATGATCTCCTTGACCTTGGGTCGGCTCGATCGTCGAATGGTGGCCCACCGGGCCAGGGAAATGACGCAGCTTATCGATCATCAGGTCGACCATCAGGGCCGGCCGGCTGACCGTCCAACCGATGAGGATTCCTTCCAAACGAGCGGTCTCCTTTGTCCCCTTAATGAGCTGGGCGAGTGCCTGGTGTTTGAGTCCCGGCCAGCGCTATGCCGACTATTCGACCTGCCGGAGGAGTCCCGGCGAAAGGTTATGCCGCGCCTGGAAGCCGAATTGACGCGGCTGTCCCGAGATCTTTTCTTCCTCCTTACCTCCGCCCAGCTTGATAGCGATTTATCTCTGTTTCCGCTATACGAAGTGGCCTCCGGTAAATTCGCGGAACAGATTTCTCTCCTTGTGGCGAACCAGTCCTGTCCTGCTTAAAAATCAAAGACATGTATCTCACCCGCGGTGGTGATGGCCAGTTCTTTGAAGCTGGTGACGGAATCGGCCTTGGTCCACAGGCCGACGTATCCGCGGACGGGCTTGGCCGCGGCATAGGCCAGCACCGGTTCATCGTCAAGATAGCAGGTGATGTCCGGACCGTCGATCTTGACCTTGAGATAATACCATCGGCCGGTTTCGACCTTCTGGTCTAGCGATGCCCGCTGGAATCGACGGTTGTTGATAAATTCAAAAAGAATGGCGTTATCTTCCAGGGCATTGATGCGAAATACGAAATAATTTCCGACGTTCTTTATCCCAAAAGCAAGCCCTCCCGCCCGATCGATGCTGCCCTTTTCCGGATTGACCCAGCCACTGACTTCCCCATCCGCCAAATCACTATCCTTAGGGATGGCCATGGGAAAGTAGAAGTACGCCTGGATGTTATCCAAAAATTTTTGATACCTGGGACCGATCATGTTGACCATCAAATTGGCCAGACTGGACGAGAGACTATACCCCCATTTAGACCCGTCCTGCCGGCACTCACCTCGGCCTTCCTCCGCCACTTGCTCCCACTGTCCGGTATAGGTGTAGTAGCCGGGCAACTGGCTGTTTTGAGCCGGGTCCAAAAAATCATAATCACGATTGAAGAACGCCTCGGTCATTTTCTCCACGTTATCCTGATGATGGACGGCCACATCCAGCAGCCGACTGGAGGCCATCAACCGCCCCAACTGATCCAGCGCGTTTTCCATCGACGCCAGGTCCAACCCGGTCAGCGAGGCCTCCAGCAAGTCTCCGGTGACCTTGGTCCTAAACCCGAGCCGCTCTAAGACGTGGGCCAGGAAACTGATACGCAGGGACCGGCCCAGATAGCTGCCCGCGCCGCCGGCAAATTGCAGGGCGATATAATTTTGGCTGGCCATCTCACCGCACAGCGCATCTATGTTGGCGTAGTGGTAACCGAATTTGGCGCTCAGATTAAGGTAATCCCCGGCCACCACGGCATAACTGTCGCCTCCCGGCATCCCGGCCCCGACCTCGGAGGTGGCGGCTGAGGCCATCAGGGTCATGATGTCTCTCACATCAAAATTGACCGTTCCGGACCAGGTGATGCCCGGATGGCTGAATCCGGCCCAAATGGCTCGCATGGGGATCGACTCGATCTCATCGGGGGTAATGGTGTCGCAGGTGGTTAAATCGCGCTTGAGGCCGCCACCCAGGTCTATGAAATAGATGACCAGGGGGATATTGGCCTGCAATTTGGTGGATTGCACCCCGGATCCGGCCTGCTCGGCCACCCCGAACATGGCCCGCATGGCTTTTTCGTGGGTGAACCGGATAATATCATGGACGCTCCGGCAATTCTCCGGGGTAAATGAAGGATCGTCGGGATTGATCAAATGGAGCGGCGAGACCTTATCCAGGACGGCCCGCAACCTGATGTGCAGAGGACTATCAAACAGGTGATCCTTGCTGGTCTTGACCTCGGCCGCCAGTTCTGGGACCAGCCCCTGGTAGACTGTGCCGGTATCCGCGACCAGGGTGATCGGTTCGCCGTCCTGCAAGATCTCCGTGGCCCGGCCGGTGTTGACCAGGGCCGGGATGCCAAACTCCCGGGCCACCGAAGCCAGATGACTGGCCACGCTCCCCGTGTCGGTGATGATTCCTTTTAGTTTACTGATGAAATTAGCGTAATCCGGTGAAGCCGTCCTGGTGGTCAGGATGGCCTCATCCGGAATTGAGACCAGATGGTCACCCCTGACCCGAAAGACCCGGCCCAGGGCCGTGCCCGGTGCCGCGGTTTGACCGCCGGACAGAATAACAGGGTGGTTTGGGAATAGTTTCGGACCGGCGGGGTCCGGCGTGATGGTGTCGATCAGGCCCAGGGGGCGGGATTGCATAATAAATAAATTCCCGCCGAAGTCCACCGCCCATTCGATGTCCTGGGGGCCGTGAAAATACTCCTCCAGGGCCAGGCTGTACCGCTGCAGGGTCACCAGCACCTCATCACTGATGGCCGGGAGGTCCTGTTTGTCCGGAGCCACCGGGACCAGTTGGACTCCTCCCTCCGGCCGGGTAATCAACCTGGTCTCTTTTCTGGCTATGATTTTCTCGTTTATCCGCCCAGTGCCTTTATTGATCCAGAAGACATCGGGGGACGCCGCGCCGCTGACCAGGTGTTCACCTAAGCCCCAGATGGCGCTGACTTTCATGATCCCCGCCTCGGATGCCGCGGGATCAACCGTATACACCACGCCGCTGGCCTGGGCCTCGATCATCTTGATGGCCATGACGCCCATGGGCGCGTCGGCATCGTCGAGTCCGTAGCGCAGGCGATAACTGATGGCCCGGGGAGAATATTTGCCGGCGATGACGGATTTGTAGGCCTGGAGCAGGTTATGGCGGGTGACGTTCAGCTCGGTCTGGTATTGCCCGGCAAAGGAGGCGGCCGTATCTTCACCCACGGCGCTGCTGCGCATGGCCACGGATACCCATGGGCCGGCTGTGGCTTCCAGGTCGGCGTAGGCCTGTAGAATGGCCTCGGCCAGGTCGGGCGGGACTTCGGCTGCAGAGATCATCTGGATGATGGTTTGGCTCTGGTCCTCCAATCTGGCTATATCTTCAATATCAATCCCCTCCAGGAGGTCGGCCACCGGCTGCCGGAGACCGGTCTGGTCCATAAAATGATCGAAGGCCAAAGCGGTAATGGCGAACCCCGGCGGCACCGGGAGATTCAGAATATTTCCGGCCAGGGCCAGGTTACCGGCTTTGGCCCCGACCAGCGGAAGCATCTCCGGGGTCAGGTCCTCCAGGCGCACGACCAATGCTCGACTGGAATAGGCGTGCCTCGGGGTGATGATGCTGTTGATCTCCCGGTCCAGGTCGGCCAGGGTATCCAAAAGTTGAGTATAATCATGGCCGGCCAGCCTGGTCAAGGCCCCGATCAGGTTCCGGGTCGCGCCGGCTAACCGGCCGTACCTTTGTTTCACCCCGGCCAGGTCGGTCACGCTCATTCCGTAGTATATCTGCTCCAGCTCGGCCATAATGTTCATGGCTTCGTAATTGTAAGTCAGGAGGTCTCGGAAGTTTTGATACCTCTCCACGTGTCGGCCTGACACATTGACCAATAGGCGGCAGGCCTTCTCTCTTTTAAATATATCCAGCAGAGGCATGATCATCCTCCTTAGTTACAACCATTATAAAGCTACAACCATTACGACCGTTCGAGGTCTAATCCTCTGAACCGTGTAGCGTCGATTAACTGATGGCCCTGATTATAGATTCCGACAAACCTCATAGTCAATCATTTAATCCGCGTAATCAAGGTTCAGACAATTAGCCTAGCCTACGACCCCCATTTTCGTGGTCGGATATTTGTAATGCGATGGATCGGGCCGGAAAAATACTTGACATTTCCTATTGTAAAAGATAGCCTCATCATATGGTTTCATGTTATTCTACAACTATCGTTCCTCCTCTTACGCCTCAAATGACCGAACCGGGCCGCAGATTTCCCTACCTGCCCTCAAGAAAGGCGACAAGAAATGACATCGGCACAAGTGATTACCTGGCTTACTGAAAACAAGGTGTGGTCCGGTCTCGGCACCGCTATTGTCATCTTGATCTTGACCAAGATCATCTCTCTATTCTTCCGCAGGTCCAAGGAGTCGGATGCCGCTCTCTCTTTGTCTACGCCAATACAAACCAATACAATATCAATCGGCGGAAACTTTACGGTGGGGGGACATGCTAATATTGGAAGCGGAAACATAAACATTTATGGCCCGTCTCAAGAAGAATACGACAAGAAGTCCGTTGAGTTGGGCGTGACCAAGATCGCCCTAAAGAATTTTTTTGAAATCATGAAGCAGCAGCTCGTTCCCTTGGAAAAACTGGAACAAACTTTGCGGGAAATGGCTGAGCGGTACAAGAAACTCCAGCAAGATCTGGCTGCCTTCCAATCTGACGATCCGGAGGTCACGGCCCTTACGGATCAGGCCAAACAAGCCTTGAACAAGGTAGATTTTGCCCTGGCGGAAGAGCTGCGCAACAAGGCCAGTCGGATAGATATAGCTGCGGCGAAAAAGATGAGGGACAAGTCTAACCTGCGGTACCTGTCCGCGGCCGCCTCCCTGGCCAATAATGGTGATTCGAGGATGATCCAGTTGGACTATGTCGTTGCGGCCGATTACTATGGCCAGGCCGTGGAACTTGTCCCCGCCGGCTCGGACCTGGTCAAAGCCGACTATATGAATCAACAAGGGACGGCCTTTTGGCGCGCCGGTAAATACACCGACGCCGAGGCGCCCCAAAAAGGGGCTTTGGACATTAGGGAGCGCCTTTTATCGTCGAATGATCCCAAGGTAGCCCAATCCCTCAACAGCCTGGCGCTGCTATACAAAGACCAGGGGAAGTATGCCCAGGCCGAGTCGTTATATCAACGGGCATTGCAGATCCGGAAGCAGGCCCTGGGCGCGGAGCATCCGGACATGGCCAACTGCCTGAATAACCTGGCGGCACTTTACGAGGCCCAGGGGAAGTATGCCCAAGCCGAGCCACATTTGAAACGGGCGTTGCAGATCCATGAGAAGGCCCTGGGCGCGGAGCATCCCGTCACGGCCACGACTCTGAACAACCTGGCTGAGATGTACCACGCTCAGGGGAAGTATGATCTGGCCGAGCCACTTCTCAAACGGGCGTTGCAGATCAACGAAAAAGCGCAGGGTCCGGAGCATCCTAACACGGCCCAATCCCTGAACAACCTGGCGGCGCTATACCTGAACTGGGGGAAATATGCTCAGGTCGAGCCGCTATTTCTGCGGGCGTTGCAGATTGAGGAGCAGGCCCTGGGTCCGGGGCATCCCAGCCTGGCCACGACTCTGAACAACTTGGCGTTCTCATACAAGACCCAGGGGAAGTATGCTCAGGCTGAGCCGTTATACCAGCGGGCGTTGCAGATTTGGGAGAAAGTTTTGGGGTCAAAGCATCCGAACGTAGTCACAGTTCGGGAGAATCTGGCTGAGCTGCATGCGACCCGCTACCAGGCTTCAAAGGCGAAGCGGCATTGGCTTCGGCCTATAGGGATTCGGTTCTAATGGCCATGATGGGCGGTTCGAGTATAATTGTTTCATCGGCACTTCTTCATTAGCCAGGTTTGGGTTAAAGTGCATCTTGACTTTTGGGGGAATTATTGGTAACATGCTATTATTGGAGGTAGATATTATGACCGTTACCAAGGCCTTAACCCCCGGACAGAAGATGAGGCAGTACCGGTAACGACTGCGCCTGTCGGGGTTGCGCCCCATTCAAATTTGGGTTCCTGATACCCGATCACCGGCCCTGGTCGCAGAACTGCGCCGTCAATCCTTGTTGGCCAGTGCCGGCCCTGATGAACAGGCGACGCTGGATTTTTTGGAAGATGCGGCTGATTGGGACGATTGGAAATGAGACGGGGAGATATATTTATCGCTGTTGTGCCGGGAGACTATGGTAAACCCAGGCCGGTTGTCATCGTCCAGAATGAAACGGTCAACGATACCCACGCGAGTATTGTTATCTGCCCTATTTGGAACCAAGGACCGGAGGAGGCCCGTCATGCCGGTAGTCAAAGTCACCCGTCACTATCAAGTCACGTTACCTCGTGCACTTCGCAAAAAGCTGGGCATTGTCGAAGGTGACTCGGTCGAGATGAAGGAAGAAGACGGGCATATTATTTTGCAGAAAGTTAAGATAATCCCAGATGATCAGGCCTATTTCTGGACTCCCGAATGGCAAGCCGGAGAAGCCGAGGCGGATCGCGACTTGGCTGAGGGGAATTTCATCGGTCCTTTCGATAAGGCCAAAGATTGCATTAAGGCCTTAAAAGAATTTAAGGAATGAGGCTCAAGCCACTTAAATCATTTGTCCGTGGCTATCAGAAGTTACCTCATTCCGTCCAGGAACAGATAGACAAGCAGATTGAATTACTTTTGCAAAATCCAAGGCATCCATGAACCTAAAAAAGATGCGGGGCCGGGCAGAAATTTGGGAAGGCCGGATTAGCGCCAGGGCAAACGCATCAAACTTTTTTGATTGGCGATATACTCTAGCCTGGACAGGGTCTTTAACATTTGAGAGAATAGGAGGAAGAAGTTTTCCTCCAACCTCTTTAATGAAGGGACCCAGGTTATGGCAGAGATCGACCCAACAACGATATTGGATGAATTCAAGGCAGTTCCTGACCCCCGCATAATTTCAAGGACTCGACATAAGCTCATAGATATAATAACCATTACAATATGTGCTACTATTTGTGGGGCAGATGACTGGATTGAGATAGTAGACTATGGGCTATCGAAGTACGAATGGTTAACTAGTTTTCTTGATTTACCAAATGGAATCCCATCACATGACACATTCAGCCGTGTTTTTTCAATCTTGTCACCTGAGGCGTTTAATCGTTGTTTTTCAAATTGGATTAATACGGTTTTCGGTCAACCCGAATCAGATGTATTGCCAATTGATGGAAAGACGTTACGTCGGTCACACGATCGTTCATCTGGTAAGTCAGCCATACATATTGTGAGCGCCTGGTCTACAAAATTAGGAATTAGTATCGGACAAGTGAAAACTGATGCAAAGTCCAACGAGATCAAGGCCATTCCTGAGTTGCTGGACATTCTGGAGCCGAAAGGTTGTATTGTGACCATTGACGCTATGGGATGCCAAACAAAAATAGCTAAGCAAATTATTGATAAAGGAGGTGATTATCTACTCGCTCTTAAGGGGAATCAGGGTACTCTGCATGATGATGTGGAGCTATTCTTTTCTGATGCCGAGCGAACCAGTTTCAAAGATATTCCTTTTTGTTATCATGAAACCACAGATGGTGATCATGGCCGTATAGAAGTTCGTAAATACACTACAGTCTCCGATATAGATTGGCTTAATGGGAAAGACAAATGGGCAAGCTTAAAAACAATCGGCATGGTTGAGTCAGAGCGCCATATTGGTGATAAAATAACTGCTGAAAAGAGATATTATATATCAAGTATAGACAATGATGCGCAAATGTTTGCGAAGGCAGTTCGAAGTCATTGGGGCATTGAGAACAGTTTGCACTGGGTGTTGGACGTGACCTTCCGTGAGGATGAAAGTCGAATCCGCAAAGGCAACTCTGCTGAGAATATGGCCGTTATCCGTCATATGGCGCTAAACCTTTTGAAGCAGGAAAAGACAGCCAAGGCTAGCATGAAAGTTAAACGAAAGAGATGTGGTTGGGATAACGATTACTTACTAAAGATACTCCGCACCTGATAATTTGATGCGTTTGCCCTGCAGAGCAGCCCTTTTCATGTTGCATTCTCGGCGATCCGGAGAGGCCTTTAAGGCGCTGATTCAAGATTGGACGGGCATCCTGATCAGTGATGGCTATGGCGTCTACCGAAACTGGGTGGGACAAAGA
>JADFXK010000003.1:0-45331 GCA_015233625.1 Deltaproteobacteria bacterium
TGGGGTGACCAAAGACACCGTGCTAAAGGCCCTGGTGGATATCCGGGGAACGCAAAGGGTCACAGATCCCAATCCGGAAGACAAATACCAGGCTTTGGAACGGTTCAGCCGGGATTTGACCGCCTTAGCCGAGCAGGGAAAGCTCGACCCGGTGATTGGCCGGGACGATGAAATCAGACGGATAATTCAGGTCCTGTCTCGCCGGACCAAGAATAACCCGGTGCTTATTGGGGAGCCGGGGGTAGGGAAGACGGCCATTGTTGAGGGTCTGGCTCAGCGGATCGTCAACGGCGACGTGCCTGAAGGCTTGAAAAACAAACGAGTCGTGGCCCTGGATATCGGCGCTCTGGTGGCTGGAGCCAAATATCGGGGTGAATTTGAAGATCGGTTGAAGGCGGTGTTGAATGAGGTGATCAAATCCGCCGGCCAGATTATTCTGTTTATTGATGAGATGCACACCTTAGTCGGCGCGGGGAAGGCCGAAGGGGCGGTAGACGCCTCCAATATGCTCAAGCCGGCCCTGGCTCGAGGGGAACTCCGGTGTGTTGGCGCCACCACCCTGGATGAATACCGCAAGTACGTAGAAAAGGATGCGGCCCTGGAACGCCGTTTCCAACCTGTATATACCAGCGAACCTACAGTTGAGGATACTATCGCCATCCTCCGGGGGCTGAAGGAGAAGTACGAAGTCCATCATCATATCCGGATTAAAGACTCGGCGATTGTGGCCGCGGCCACGCTATCCCACCGGTATATCACAGACAGGTTTTTGCCAGACAAGGCCATTGACTTGATTGATGAGTCCGCCTCCAAAATCAGGATTGAAATAGATAGCATGCCTCAGGAAATAGACGAGGTGGAACGCAAAATCATCCAGATGCAAATCGAAGTGGAGGCCCTTAAAAAGGAGCAAGACAAGGCCTCGGTGGAGCGTCGGGATCGGATTGAACATGACCTGGCCGAACTAAAGGACCAATCCCATCTGCTCAAAGCCAGGTGGTCCGCAGAAAAGGAATCCATCGCCCACATCGCCACCATTAAAGAACAGATTGAACAGGCCAAAATTGCGGCTCAAAATGCTGAAAGAACAGGAGATTTAGCCAAGGCGGCGGAGCTTAAATACGGTCGGCTTATGGCTTTAGAGAAAGAATTACGTGAGCAGACGGACAAAATCAGCAGTGACCAGCCGCAGGAGCGGATGCTCAAGGAAGAAGTGGATGCCGAAGACGTGGCCGAAATTGTGGCCAAGTGGACCGGTATCCCGGTATCGAGGATGATGGAAGGGGAGCGGGAAAAGTTGCTCCGGATGGAAGACCGTCTTCACGACCGGGTGATTGGCCAGGATGAGGCGGTGATCGCCGTGTCCAATGCCGTCCGCCGGGCCCGCTCCGGCCTGCAGGATGAAGCCAGACCGATTGGCTCCTTTATCTTCTTGGGTCCGACAGGAGTGGGCAAAACCGAACTGGCCCGAGCCCTGGCTGAATTTATGTTTGATGATGAACAAGCCATGATTCGGATCGACATGTCGGAATACATGGAGAAACATACCGTGGCCAGGCTGATTGGGGCTCCTCCGGGCTACGTGGGTTATGAAGAAGGGGGTTATCTGACCGAATCGGTGCGCCGTCGTCCTTATTCGGTGGTCTTGTTTGACGAGATCGAAAAGGCCCACCCCGAGGTATTCAATGTGCTGCTCCAGATCTTAGACGATGGCCGGTTGACCGACGGCCACGGCCGGACAGTGGATTTCAAGAATACCATTATCGCCATGACTTCCAACATTGGAAGCCAGTATATCCAGGAACTCACCCGGCCGGAAGACCATGTCCGCGTCGAAACCCTGGTCATGGAGGGTTTAAGGCACCAGTTTAAGCCGGAATTTCTCAATCGAATAGATGACATCATCATTTTCCAGGCCCTGACGGTGGAGGACATTAAGAAGATCGTCACCATTCAGATGTCCAGGTTGACTAAGCGTTTGGCCGAGCGGAAGATTACCTTGATCTTGTCCGATGAGGCCAGGGAGTTCTTGGCTCGGGAAGGCTTTGACCCGGTTTATGGAGCCCGGCCCCTGAAACGGGCCATCCAAAAACACATTCAAGATAAACTGGCCGTGGATATCCTTCAAGGGACCATCAAAGACGGGGATAGTGTCCTGGTCCGGCCGACGGTCGACGGGCCTGGGCTGACTATGGTCAGGCAGGAGTAACAGATTGCGATAACAACATTCTATTCGTGACTAGCCGACATCCCATGATTTGGTTCAAACTCCGACCCCACCAGGGGACTCTACTCGACCTCAGGTGGGGTCTGGTTTTGTAGCCAGGCTCAATTCTTTATCTCCCCGCCCATCTTTCGAATAAATTCATCGAGCGAGCCGGCCGTCACCGCGGTTTTGAACAGATTAACCAAGATATCCAGATCGCCTATTTCCTCAACCGCAAGTATAATCGAGGACGGCACAGGGCTGAAACGCAGATTAAGGGTCTCAATCAACATCAGGCGCGATCTCAGCAGCTCTCCCTCCAGCTTTCCCTCCAGCTTTCCCTCGAGCTTTCCCTCTAGTTTTCCCTCAAGCAGGCCTGCCTGTCTGCCCTCGTTGTATTCAATTTCCCTGATAACCTCGTAGGCTGCAGATTCAAGCATGATATCCCTCCTTCTGTAAATAATCTCTCTGGTCATGTCCTTAGACACCAGGCCGGCCAGAATGGCCATAATAGTCAGTAAATCAGCTTTGTCTTTTCTTGACAAGGAACTCTGGCCGATTGATTTATCCGCCTGATCCAGGAATTCTTCTCCGTGGCGCATCAGCGGTAGCAACGGCATCAGACAAAGTATTCCTTCGTGGAAAATCTCCCTGGCATCGAATTCGTAGACAGGAATCAGTCGAAATCGGAACAGGACGTCCTTATCTTCATATTGATCCGTGACGGTGGCGGACGGCCGAAAAAGCAAGACACACGCCGTAGTCTCCTGATGATATTTTAGCATATATCGACATCGATATTCAAGTAGTCTGAGCGGAACATCATTGTCCCAACGGCTCTGGACCTCCAGGATGATTATCTCCTGTTTCCCAGTCTCATCCGTGACTCTGATAGCGGCATCGGTGTGCCTGGCGCTGACTGTCTCCGTGGCCACTTCCTCCAAAAGATCACTTTCAGCGACAGGGATCCCCACCAACCGCCGGAGAATTGCTTCCCGGCATTTTTCTATTAGTATCTTTGAACTCTTGTCATAGTACATAAGTTTCTCCAGGCATCTGGACGGAAGGCAACTATCCAATGGTACGGGATGAAGTCCATTTCATAAGATTTAGAAGATCATATGGGCTGTCAGAGTGTCAAGCAAATAGACCCTGCGGGGTCGGCCGGCTTTGAAATATCTTGCCAAATCGGCTGGATTAGGATAAACTACCTAATACTTAGGATAGCTTTTCCGGATGTTGAGGCCCTTTCCCGGCCCTCGGCGCCGTTCCGGGAGAGTTTCGCCAAGACCGGGAAGGTAAATTTACTGACAACCTTAATTTCGGGACGGCTATGTCAAAATCTATTCGCTTTTTGTTTGTCTGCCTTATTCTAACTCTGCTGTTGTCCGCCTGCGCGGAAAAACAGGCCCGTCACGAGGCCCAAACAGCTTCCATCAGTACGCGTCACGGTGCCGTCTGGCAAACAGCTTCCATCAGTACTTTGATGGCTGGAGCTTATGATGGAGAAGTAACTATCCGGGACCTGAAAGAGCACGGTGACCTGGGTTTGGGTATCTTTAACGCCGCGGATGGGGAAATGATCCTGCTCGACGGCCAGGTTTATCAGATAAAATCGGACGGGGTGGTCTATCCGGCCGGGGATGACCTCAAAACTCCCTTTGCCGTGACTACTTTTTTTTCCCCCTGCCCACCACGCGAACTGAATCAGGAGATGAATATCAAACAATTAGAGCAGTATCTGGACGAGCTGCTGCCCACGAAAAATCTTATCTACGCCTTCAAAATTGAAGGTACCTTTAAGTATCTCAAGACTAGAAGTATTCCCCGGCAAAGCCGGCCCTACCCCAAATTGACCGAAGTGGTGAAGCACCAATCTGTTTTTGAGTTCCATGATGTGACCGGAACCATCGTCGCCTTCCGTTTCCCGGATTACATGGACGGCGTCAACGTACCCAAGTACCATTTTCATTTTCTGACGGCTGATAAGAAGGCCGGCGGGCACGTGCTCGATGGCCTGACCAGGCAGGCGACGGTCCGGCTCCATAAGGCCAATGACTTTTTCATGAGCTTGCCTGACGGAGGTGACTTTTACCGGGTAGATCCAAACCAAATCAAAAAAAATGACCTGAACCAAGTGGAAAGATAGCCTAGTTCATTGGAATCTCCAGGGCGGTTAACCCGATGTTTTCGCAGACCGAAAAGGAGAAATGTCTGATGCAAAAATTTAATCCCTATGAATTCGCACTGGCTCAATTTGACAAAGTGGCCGCCACCCTTGACATGGATCCCGGTATTCTAAAGAAAATTCGGGTGGTCAATCGTGAGTTGGTTGTGAATTTTCCCGTCTTTATGGATGACGGGACGGTAGAGATGTTTACCGGCTTCCGGGTCCAGCACGACATAAGCCGCGGGCCGGCTAAGGGTGGTATTCGGTATCACCCCACTGTTGATTTGGATACTATCCGGGCCTTGGCCATGTTTATGACCTGGAAAACGGCGGTGGTCCAGATCCCCTTCGGCGGCGCCAAGGGTGGTGTCCAGTGCAACCCCAAGCAGATGTCTGTAGGCGAAATAGAGAGAATGACCAGACGATTCATCAGCGAAATATCATTCATTATCGGGCCGGAATCAGACATCCCGGCCCCGGACGTCTACACCAATGCCCAGGTCATGGCCTGGATCATGGATACCTACAGCATGATGAAGGGATACTCCGTGCCTGGGGTGGTCACCGGCAAACCCATTTCCATCGGCGGCACCCTCGGCCGGCGAGAAGCCACCGGAAATGGCTGCTTCTACTGCACCGCGTTTGCGGCCGATCGGCTAGGCCTGGACCTGTCCAAAGCGACCGTGGTTATCCAGGGATTCGGCAATGTGGGTTCGGTGTCCGCCATGAGGCTGAGCGAAGCCGGGGCCAAGGTCATCGCCGCGAGTGACTCCCAGGGAGGCATAGTCAACCTAAATGGCCTCAATGTGACGGCCTTGATTAAACATAAAGAGAAAACCGGGACCGTGGTCGGCTTCCCGGATGGTGATCCGGTGGGCTCTGAGGACGTCTTAACCGTTCCCTGTGATGTCCTGATTCCGGCGGCTATGGAAAACGTCATCACCATGGACAACGTTGACCGGATCTCCACCAAAATTATCATCGAAGGGGCCAATGGGCCGACCATCCCCGACGCGGATGAGGCGCTGTATCAGAGAGATGTCCTGGTCGTCCCGGATATCTTGGCTAATGCCGGCGGTGTTGTGGTCTCCTATTTCGAGTGGGTCCAGAACATTCAAAAACTCACCTGGAGGGAAAGCGAGATCAACAACCGGATGAAGGAGATTATTGATGCCTCCTTTACCTCGGTTGTTGACGTTCACCGGCAGAAGAAAGTGTCCTTGCGGGATGCCGCCATGACCTTGGCCATCGGCCGTGTCGCCCAGGCCACCGCAGATCGTGGTATCTATCCCTGATTCATCTCCATACCGACTCCGATCCGGAGACCAAAATCAGGTTCACCGGCTTGCCTAATTGAGCCCCCAAGCACGCCGTGACGCCTGGAGGATCAGGAAGATGAGAATAACTTCCAGCCTCCGGCTTCCGGCGGCATCGTTTTTCAGCCGATGTGACGGGTGACCTCAGCAGTCACCTGAGAATATTCTCGCCGACCGGACTTGACTGGCCAGGGGATCATACTTAACTTAAACGAAAATTATCTGAGCCATGAAGACCGGCCGCTGGTCACCCCTACCACCTCTCCCGGCCTTAGACCCAGGCCTATACTGTGAACGGTCATAATTACCTCTGATAAAGGTGGCATAGTCGATTGTTTCCGGTTGAAGACAACCGGCAACGAGTAACGAGCGACCAGTGACAAGCAACCAGTAACAGGTACTCCCGGAACCGTCAATTTTAGCCGTGTCAAATAGAGACAGATGACTGACCACCCAACCCCGCATTCCTGACAGCCGATCATGACCTATGGCCCATACTCCCGTAAACAAATTTAAAGATGGTGATGATGTCCAGCAGTACTTTTTGCTGAGGGACATGTCCCGGCGGACCGCCCGTTCCGGGAAACCTTATCTCGATCTGATCCTGGCCGACCGGACGGGGACCATCAAAGGAAAAGTCTGGTCAGAGGCGCTGGATAAGCTCGATGACCAGGTCGGGCCGGGCGTCTTTGTCGGGGTTCGAGGGAGAGTCGAAACTTTTAATCAGGAAATGACCATCACCGTGACCACCCTGGTCAGTACCGCGGCCATTGAGGCCCGGCGGGGAGCGGTCAAGGATTTTGATCCTGATCTCCTGATCCCCCGGACTCCCGGTGATGTAAGTGTGATGTGGCAGGACCTGCTCGATGTGGTTGAAAACGAGCTTCAAGATCAGCATGTCCGGAACCTGGTCCGGGAGGTCTTGACCCGTTATGGGGAAGAGTTTAAAACTTCACCGGCCGCCCGAATGTACCATCACGGCTACCTGGGCGGGTTGTTGGAGCATACTCATAAGATTACGCAACTGGCCTTGGCTGTAAAAGATCTGTATCCCCAGTTGGATGGAGACGTATTACTGGCCGGGGCCATTTTGCACGATGTGGGCAAGATTAAAGAAATGTCCGGGTTCCTCAACCCTGCCACGACTACGGCCGGGCATTTCCTGGGCCACATCATCCTGGGGCGGGACATGGTCCGGGAAGTCGTAGCCGCACTGGGGCTGGCCGACTCGGACAATGAAAAGATAATCCAGATTGAGCACATTATTCTGTCTCACCATGGGCAAATGGAGTTTGGTTCTCCCGTGTTGCCCCTGACTCGTGAGGCGCTGGTTGTTCATGCCTTGGACGATCTAGATGCCAAGATGAAGATGATCAACGATCAAATCGATTCAGACAGGACCGAAGCCCCCTTTACCTCGTGGCACAAGGTCCTGAAGCGCTCGATTTTTAAAGGAATATGCCGCCCGGAGGCTGATGATTTGACCAACGATTGAAAGAACCCTGAGGCGGCTTGGGCCGACCGGGAGAGTCTGTTTACGGGTTACAAACTGCTCAGAAAAATCTATAGCTAAGGAGAAGTGCATGCGAAACAAAAGATTTAGTTTTCCTGGTTCCGTTGGTTTTAGTTTCCCGGTATTCTTGATGGTCTTTTTGGGACTGGTTGTCTCAGCCGTTTTTTGGTCTTTGCCCATGGGACCGGCAAATGCCGAGGCTGCGTCCGCTTTACCCGGTTCTTTTTCTGAGTTGGTCAAGAAATGTAAGCCGGCCGTAGTCAACATCAGCACCAGCCACACCGTCAAACGGGCCGAACGGATGCAGGGGCTCCCCGGCGGGAATCAAGGAAAACAATTCAGGGACTTCTTCGGGGAGGAATTCTTTGATTAGTTTTTCGGAAAAATGCCCAAGAGCTGGAAAGAACGCAGCCTGGGTTCGGGTTTCATCATCAGCCCTGATGGATACATCGTCACTAATCACCACGTGATAAAGGACGCTGACGTAATCAAGATTCGGCTATCCGATCAAAAGATCTATGACGCCAAGATCGTCGGCAAAGACCCCAAGACAGACCTGGCCCTGATCAAAATCAATCCGACCGAAAAATTGCACGTCCTGGAGTTTGGTGATTCCGGCATACTTGAGGAAGGCGATTGGGTCCTGGCCATTGGCAACCCCTTCGGACTGGCTCAGACCGTCACGGCCGGTATTGTCAGCGCCAAAGAACGATCTATCGGCATTGGACCCTATGACCAGTTCATCCAGACGGATGCCTCAATTAATCCCGGAAACAGCGGCGGGCCGCTGATCAACCTGGCCGGTGAGGTGGTCGGAATTAACACGGCCATCGTGGCCGGTGGCCAGGGTATCGGTTTTGCCACCCCGTCCTCATTGGCCAAGAATATCATTGCCCAATTGAGGGAAAAAGGCAAGGTCGTGCGCGGCTGGTTGGGTGTGTACGTCCAGGCGGTCACTCCCGAGTTGGCCGAGAAGTTCAAACTTAAGGACGCCAAGGGCGCCTTGGTGGCCAGCGTCGGCAAAGATAGTCCGGCGGACAAGGCCGGGTTTAAACAAGGGGACGTGATTACCAGCTTTGACGGAAAAGCCGTTGATGAAATGAATCAATTACCCATCGCCGTGGCCTCGACTCCGATAGGTAAGAAGGCCAAAGTGGAGATCATCAGAGATAGCAAACCGGCCACCCTGGAAGTGGTCGTAGGTGAGCTTAAAGATGACGCCGGTGAAGAATCCGCCGAACCATCCGCCGACACGGATTACGGCCTGACCCTCCAGGACCTGACCGAAGATTTAGCCAAATCCATGCACCTCAAAGATACCAAAGGGGTGCTGGTGGCCGATGTGGAACAGGACGGCCCCGCCTTCGAAGCCGGGTTTAAACGGGGTGACGTGATTAAGGAAGTCAATCGGACCCAGATCAACAATATCGAAGAATTTCGTAGCGCCTTGAAAAAAAGCAAAGACAATGTGGCGCTGGTCTTGGTCAAAAGAGGTTCCGGGACAATTTTCTTAACCATGAAAATGGAGTCCGGCAAGTAATGGCCGAAATAGCGTAAATTGTATTTGCCCGGCCAGGGAGGCGGCGCTGGTAGTTCAACAAGTGACTGCTTCTCTTGGTCGGGCATATATTTTGCTATAAGAACCTTCAGCTATTTTGATCAGACGGCTCTCAACAAAAGGAGCCGCTTTTTTTGTTTACTTGGTCGAGCTAAATAAGGTAACATATTAATTTATTGTCTTGAACGGAATGGCTGCCGGCGGTGGGAGGTGCGCTTCGCCCGGTAAGATTTCGGACATTCGGATCAGGCACAATGTCGGGCAGAGCCGTGCGAGCGTCTAACAACGCGTTAAAGGAAATCAAAGTATGAAGCCTTACGTCCCGCGGCAACTCTCCCTGCTGAACATTGATTGGGCTAATCACGTGTCGTTGATCGGTGAAGCCAACGCGGCCTTGGCCAGGTATGACGGTCTTCTATCAAGTATCGTCAACCCCGGCATCCTCCTATCTCCTTTAACGACTCAGGAAGCTGTGCTTTCTTCACGCATTGAGGGGACCCAGGCTACACTCGAAGAAGTCCTTGAATATGAAGCAGATCCTACAGAAAAAATCGATCCCGGCAAACAGGCGGACATACAGGAGATTATCAATTATCGTCACGCCATGCGATATGCTGTTGAGCAGTTGAATCACAGACCGCTCTGTTTAAACCTTCTACGTGAACTGCACGGGATTTTGTTGGACAGTGTTCGGGGCCGCAACAAGGCCCCGGGTGAGTTCCGTCGCATTCAGAATTATATCGGGCCACCGGGTTGTTCCATCGAAGAAGCCACGTTTGTCCCACCGGCTGTTGATCAACTGGCCGCCGGCCTCGACGACTGGGAAAAATACGTCCATTTTGACGAAAAAGATCGTCTGGTCCAACTTGCGGTAGTCAAAGCACAATTTGAACTGATTCATCCGTTCCTGGACGGCAACGGTAGGGTGGGGCGGATGCTCATTCCAATCTTTCTTTTTGAAAAGAAACTTCTTTCCAGTCCGATGTTCTAGTTGAGCGCCTACCTTGAAGCCCATCGGGAAGTGTATTATGAACGGCTGCGTTCCATCTCCCATGATGACGACTGGAACGGCTGGATTCGGTTTTTCTTGAGCGCTCTAATTGAACAGGCACATGACAATACGGCCAAAGCGAAGGCCATTCTGGCGTTGTATGAACGGATGAAACGGGAGGTTCCGGAGATTACCCGTTCGCCATATGCTATCCAGGCGATAGATGCACTATTTGGCCTACCCGTCTTTACCAACTCCCACTTCATCGCCCGCTCAAATATCCCCAGCGCCACCGCCAAAAGGATCCTATCTGCACTTAAAGACAAGGGAATCATTCATGTTTTGTCTGGCGGGAGTGGACGGCGGGGGGCGACGATGGTTTTCCCCCAGCTTCTCGTGATAACTGAAGCGGATCCGTTTGAAGATCACTTATGAGCCACAACGAGCGTTGTGGCTCATAAAATGGGAAAAGTGATCTACAAACTAGTTTATGGTGCATAGATGAGCCACAAAGATGCTCAGATGGACAGATAGTCTGGCCAGTATTCTTTGGCCGCAAATGGGGTGGTGGGTCAACTCCCTGCATCCAACCCCGTCATCCTTCGGCCTGTCTTTCGGGCTGGTTCCACCCAAACCCACTTTGTCACGGATCTGCACTATGCCTAAAGAAGTAACTCACTGGTTGATTGCCCGACGATTGGCCCAGAAGTTGGATGGAACCGGCTACACCCCGGCATTGCTGCAGAACCCCAACTGTCTCATGCTGGGGGCTGTTTTTCATGATGCCTTGTTTTACCTTCCGCCTTATGCTGCCATAGCCGATCATTGGCACGGTATTGACGGTGAAGATACTTTCGAGATGGTCCGGCGCCTCTCAGTCGCAGTTGATGAACCATCTTCTGACGGACCGTTCCGGGCATTTCTGGTCGGGGTGATTTCCCATATTTTCGCCGACATCACTTATCATCCCATGATCTTCCACCTGACGGGCCAATATCACGACGCTGACCGGCGAATGCGGTCTCGGGCCGTCCAGGCCCACCGGTTGTTCGAAACCAGGCTTGATCTCCTATATTGCGGGGGGCTCAAGCAGGTCAAGTCTTTTTCCCTGGGTGCCTATATCAGCGGCGCCGAGCTACCGTTTAAATCTCTGATCCGCAAAGTCTGCCGCAAGCTGGCACCGGATGGGTTGGCCTACGCCATGTACTCAGCTTATCAGGTCTTTCGGCTGGCGCAGTTCATCGCTCAGCGCCAATACCTGGCCTCATGCCTCCATCAAGTGAAGGCCGGGCTACCTGACCTGGCCAGGGAGATCGCCTCGTTGATGTACGCCCCCCAACTGGCCGCCCCGGCCAATCAGCTTCCAGGCGAACTGGCCTATCGTCATCCAGTAACCGGGCAAGATGCCGTCGGCCACTTAGACGCCCTGCTGGACCTGGCCGCTACCAGAGCTGCTGCTTTTTGTTGCCAGATTGAATCAGCCATCGTTTCGGGCCAACCGCTCGATCTCCCGGAGCCGGGACCGTCCATGTTGACGGGCCTGCTCGGGCGAAAGGTCAGCGAGATGAAATATTTCTCCC
Source organism: Deltaproteobacteria bacterium (assembly GCA_015233625.1). GTDB lineage: Bacteria > Desulfobacterota > JADFXK01 > JADFXK01 > JADFXK01 > JADFXK01. Next base: position 11,335 of record JADFXK010000003.1, read on the forward strand.
ACGGCGAATACGCTGTCTTCTAACCCGTGGTAGCCTGATTCGGTCTCATCTGGAGGATATCTCCATTCAAGGGAGGCATCGTACCCGCCAATTGCAAATCGATATAGGTGGAATGCCTCCAGACCAGGCCGGGTTCAGTCTGTTACAATACCTGACATGGCCCAGGTCGAGTTATATCCCCTTCATCATTTGGTAGGCCCTCTCATACTCGCTCAGCATCTTTCGCCACTTCTGCAATTCCGCATGGTCATCGCGCCACTTCCGGAACTCTCGTTTTTGTTTAGCCGGCCCATCCGGGGCTGGAGTCAACAAGAAGGCTTCCGTAGTCATCCCGTGTTTCTTCTCTCGGTCATCGAGCGCCTTGGTCAACTGCTTGACAACCCGGCGGCACAGGGATATCTCTCGGCCAATAGATATCTCATACTCGTCCGTATGCATGGCAATACTCTACTCCAAATGGGTGGGTGTTGAAGCTTCGCAATACGGATAGATTACCTTGCTACGTTTTGAATCGCAATTGAATTCTTAACATCGATCTTCGTTAACGCGTTATGACGCGGATTGATCACGAGTCCGGCTGTGGGCGAGGCATTCCTTCCACCTATGGTTGGGGATTGATTAGAGAGTAAGCTGATCTGACTTGCCATACCTCTGTCAAGGGTTTTTGGCTTACGTGCTGGTCACTGGCGAATTGCCACGCTGCAATTGTGCTTACAGATAGCCCACAAAGCTTTCATCGTGCGATGGTGTGCCCGTTGGGACAATTTCCTATTACGCAAGTATGAAAAAAGCGGACCGTTATCATATATTGACCCTATTGCTGGTTTTGGTGTCGGAACTTAAATCAGGCATTTTATAGATCTATTAATGTGGCATGGACTTCAGAACTGATGCAGCGCTTGCCGGACTCTGACTTATGGGTATAGAATAACCTGGGCATCTGCCCTTGTGCGCCTAACAAATGAGATAGAATAGAACATGCCAGCGTAGAATGGCGGGGTGGCACAATTCCAGCCCCCGCTTGCTTTATGTATGGCAGGGCTGCCTCTGCCATAGATTCTGCGATCTTAGCCAGAGACGATGGATCATCAAGATCTGGACACGCAAAACCCACAAATTCACTATGGTCGAGAACGAGAATTCCTCTGACTTCGAATTCATTGTGCCCTGCCATATTGTAAACGCGCGGTATGTTTTTGCCGTCACCAAGATGATCCACAAGTCTATGTAATGCCAACCAATCCTTGGCTTTCTCTTTCATCTCTAAGCAATGAATCATATTGAGATAGGGTGGGATCACTATATCTTCAAGTACTATCGGGATGATATGGCGTTTGGCGGCAATAGCCATATCTATCTCGTCTTTGACCCAATCTGATTCAAGCGCTGCGGTTGTCAAAAGCACTAAGAAATAATCATAATCACTCAGCGCTTTTGAAAGTTCCTTTGGAAAGCGAGAACCTAACTGAAGGCTGTGGTCATCTTTCCATACTTCATAGCCTGCACCCGTCAAACTGGTATACAGAAATTCCGCCACATCACTGGCGTCCTTGTGAGGATAAGATATAAATACTCGGTTCATAATAGCCTCCTAAAAGATGCCATGTGACAGTGGGTACTAAAGGATAATGAACAAATCTTCAGTATTTTAGTGCCAGAATCATAACTGACTGTCAACAAGAAAACAGATTACTATGTATCTAAAACCATAACTTTAGAATGATTTTTATTTAATTTATGTATCGGCAAACAACCTGGTTGGGATATGCCTCAGGCATCATTTATCAACCCATAAATATCATCCCTTAAAGAAACAAGGTCCATCTGCAACCGTGGCCATCAAAAAATGTGGGCATGGGCGGTGAAATGCACCGCTATGATATGATTGGTAAGGTCATAAAGGTCGCTGATGGTTTCAAAGCCCCAGATCGAGTCCAGGGACGGTTAGATGATTTGGAGTACTGGAATTATGTATGGGTAAGTTGCCGTTTGCCAACAGCATACCCGCTCAACGCCAACTTCAGCGGTGCACAACCACGCGGCAATTGAGCCTGCAAATAGCGCCACAGAATTTTCACCGTGGGGTTAGTGCCCGCCGGGAGCATTTGCTATAAAATAAGGATGAAAAAGGAGATTTTTTTTTCATATATGGATCTTACTTTGGGTTTTGGCTCCGATACTCAAATCCGGCATCGCGCATATCTTGTAATGCGACATATACTTCAGAATTGATGCAGAAATTGTCTGGTCCTGGCTTGTGAGTGTAGAATAACCTGGGCATCTGACCTCGTGTGCCGAGCAAATGAGCTAGAATGGAACATGCTAATGCTGAATGTCCAGGTGGTACGATTCCAGCCCCTGCCCGCTCTATGTATGGTAGGGCTTTCTCTGCCATTGATTCTGCGATGTTAGCCATAGAAGATGGATCTTTTAGATCTGCAAGCACAAATTCACTATGGCCGAGAATAAGAATTCCTTTGACTTCGAAATCCTTACGCCCCGACATGTTATAAACGCGCGGTATGTTTTTGCCGTCACCAAGATCATTCACAAGTTTATGTAATGCCTCCCAATCGTTAGTTCTTTCCTTCATCATTAAGCAGTGTCTCTTCTTGAGGTAGAGAGGGATCTCGATATCTTCGAGCACTATCGGGATTATGTTAAGCTCGGCTACAATAGCCATATCTATTTCATCTCTAACCCAATTTGATTCAAGCGCGGCAGTTGTCAAAAGCACTAAGAAATAATTGTGATCACCGAGTGCTTTTGAGAGTTCTGTTGGAAAGCTGGAACCTAAAGTAAGGCTGTGGTCATCTTTGAATACAGCGTAGCCGGCACCCATCAACCGGGTATACAGAAACTCCGCCACATCACTGGCATCCTTGTGGGAATACGACAGAAATACTCTGTTCATAATGGCCTCCAAAAATCTGTCAAGTAACGGCAAATACACAAAGAGAAAGTCTCACTCTCAACTATATGTGTGCCAGAACAATGACTGATTGTCAACAAGAAATTGGAATACTATGTAGCTAAAGCTATAACTATGGTATAATTTTTATTTAATTTATGTATTGCCTAACATCATACCGGAACAGACATCACCGTGTCATCATTACTCCATAAGCAACACCCCACAAAGATCAATACCCCCATTAACCCGGGACCATCAAAAAAGGTTGCCCTGTTAAGTGGCCATGTTAAGGTTGACATTGAATGTTGCTTGCGTTAAACTGAAAACATTGTGGAAATTAGTCGCGCTGAAATTACCGAATGATTACCCAGCCGAACAACTAACTAGACGAACTCAGCAACCAAACACGGTCGAGTCTCCCGGTTGGTTGGAGGATATTCAATGGAAGATATCCCGCCAGCTACCGGAGAATGGTGTCAACCCTATCATAATGGAACCTAATCACGCATGATCCCCTTAGAAGAATTTACGGACGTGGCTACCGCCGCGTGCCGCCGGGCCGGGTTCTTCCTGGCCGAGAATTTTGGCCGGGTCACGGCTGAGATGATTCGCCGAAAAAAGCATATGGACTATGTCACGGAAATGGATTTAACCGCCGAACGGATGATCATCGACACCATTACCGCCTCGTTTCCAACTCATAAAATAATGGCCGAAGAAACCCGTCGCGACACCGGAGAGGGATACCGCTGGATCATTGACCCCCTCGACGGCACGACCAATTACATTCATGGCTTCCCCAGGTATGCCGTGTCCATCGCTTTGGAAAAAGACGGCGAATTAATGGTCGGGACGGTTTATGATCCGGAGCGGGACGAGTTGTTCGCTGCGGAAAAGGGCAGGGGCGCCACTCTTAACGGACGGCCCATCAGGGTCTCAGAAATAACCGACCCCACGCTGGCCCTGGTCGGCACCGGAATTCCCTTTCGGAACATCGAATTCCTGGATTCCTATCTCGATAGTTTGAGGGAAATAACCTTGGGTGTCAGTGGGGTCCGGAGACCGGGCGCGGCCGCGCTGGATCTGGCCGACGTGGCTTGTGGCCGGACGGATGGCTTCTGGGAGATCTGTTTGTGTCCCTGGGATGTAGCCGCGGGGTCATTGCTAATTACTGAGGGAGGCGGGAAGTGTTCCAGTATTAATGGTCAGAGCAACGGAGTTGAATCCGGCCACGTGGCTGCCGGGAACCCTAGTGTTTACGCCTTTATTCAGCCTATCGTCGACAAAACTTTGACTCCGGCCCTGGCCCGGCGTAGTCCTGACCTTCCGAAATCGAAATTTTGCCGTTGATCTGAATTAGGTTTAAGAACATAGGCGCACAGGCCACCAGGAAAAGTCGGGGCGACCTATGCGGTTGGCTGTCTTAGACTTCTTAGGCTGGTCCGGTGTAACCCCGGCTTGTTTACCAGGCATTAGGCATGGGCATGTCGTCGTCCGGATTGGGGAACATGGGATCATGTAACGGCTGAGTGCGATCGTAGTTAATGTTATTGTCGGTAGTTTGGCAACCGGCGGCAAAAAGGAACGCCAGGATTAGCAAAATCCACAGAAATTTTTTCATGACATCCTCCCAATTGACCATGTTATCGCTTCACTCCCGATGAGTCCGCAGCGTCGAAACAACACGCGCGACCCCCTCGGCCCGGCGCCGGTAGAACAATACCATTAGAGCTCCGGCCGGGGTGAGCTATATATATAGTAACAGTGGTGCCCGCATAAGTCAAGATCAACCGCCGGAACTTGCTCAAAATGTCGGCCCGTGCTATCTTCTCCGCTCCATATTGAGGTCTAAATGGCCAGGATAAATCCAGAAAATATCTATTTGCTGCCCATCCTCCACGGTCGGATGGAATTTGCCGTGGAAGTGGCCAGGGTGTTCAAATCTTACCGGCCGCAGGCTGTGGCTGTGGAATTTCCGCCCACTATCCAGGCCCAGGTGATGGCCGGAGTGGCCCGGATGCCCCATCTATCAGTTATCCTCTATCCTGACGAGGGAGGCCACGTGTTTCTATTTTTGGAGCCCACCGATGGTCAGGTGGAGGCCCTGCGACTGGCCCTGGAACACCAGGTCCCCGTGACCTTTATGGATCGTGACACCCCCGGATATCCCCGGTACCAGGAAGCGCTACCCGATTCCTACGCCATAACCCGCATCGGCCACGAGGCCTACTGCCGGGCCTATGTGGAGCATGCCGGCTCAGGTCCGCGTGATCAGGCCGATCAACTCCGGGAAGCGGCCATGGCCTACCACCTCCAGGCCTTGTCTCAAAAGTATGACCGGGTCCTGGGCGTGCTCGGCTTGTACCATTATCCGGAAGTGACCCGGCTGCTCCAGCAACCTCAGGCCCAGCCATTGGGCCGACGCAAGCGGGAAGGGGTTACCTTAGCCAATCTGAATGCCGAATCCAGCCGGGAAATCATGTCCGAGATTCCTTTTTTGGCCGCCGGCTACGAGGCCATGAGACGGGACATCGGGATATCCCCAGATGAGGCCGATCCGGACCGGCTGGTCCTGCAAGGAGAGTTGCTGAACCAGGCCCGGGAGCGCTATGCCCATAATTATAAGGAAAGAATCACCATCCCTCAACTGGCCGCTTTGAGACAGTTCGCCCGGAACTATGCCATCATCCAGGGCCAATTGACCCCGGACTTCTACCAGCACGTCATTGCCGCCAGAGGAGGGGCCGACGATAATTTTTCGTATGAAGTGTGTGACCTGGGTTCCACCTATCCTTATCAAGACAAAGATTCCGCCCTGCCGGAAGTGACTCTCAGAGGCGAGGATTTATATCTTAATCAGAAGAAAATTCGGTTTCATCGCCGCATCAAGACCCTGCGGCGGCGGCTGGTTCCGGTGCCGGTCAAGCAGCGGCCGCGGGAAAAGACGCCGGGCGAATGGAAGAAAAATTTCAATCCCGATGCTATCTGCTCTTATCCGCCGGAGGACCTGGTTATCGAGGGGTATGGCGGATTCCTTAAGAAGAAGTCGCTGAAGATCCTGTCTGAAAAGAACTTTCGGGTGAGTCCTTTCAGCACCTCTTTGCACGACGGGATTGACGTCCGGGAGACGATTCGGAACTGGGCTCAAGGGAACATCTACGTCAGGGAATATCTGCCGATTAAGGGTCGGGTGGGTTCGGTGGTGGTCATCTTTGACGAAGATTCAACCGAGTCGGGTCAGGAAAAATACCCCTGGTGCCTGACCTGGTTGGGGGAAAACAGCCAGGAATCGGATATGGCCTTTTATGCCACTCCGGCTGGCGAGCAAATGGTTGGTCCGGGCCTCTCGCTCTGCCATTACGGCGGTTTCATGCTGACCTACCCGCCCCTGCGGGTCTATGATATCTGGAGAGACCCTTTTTTCAATCCGGCCCGGTCCAAGCCGGAGAGGCTCTTGCTGGCCGCCATTGACTATTCTGAGGAAAATCATGTTCTCTACGTGGCCGCCAAACCGCCCCGTTCCTGGTGCCACAATGTGGCCAACCGGGTGGGAAAAAAAATCATCTACCTGCCCATCGGGCAACTCTCCCCGGTGATCCTAAAAAAGATCCGGACCTTTCATGTCCTGGCCGGCCATCATGTCCGAGGCTACGCCAAGAATTATATTTGGTGAATCTGGTTTTACGGCTGACCTAAAGTTGCCCGAAAGCCAATGTAGTCTTCCGGGTCGGTCGGGTTGTAGTTGAAGCGAAAGGAGCACCGCAGACTGCGGGAAGAGTTAATCCAGCAACTACCCCGCAAAACCCGGTTCGAGCCCGAATCAGGACCACGGGTATTTCCACTGGTCGCTCCAGTCTTCCCATACCAACCACTATCGTACCAGTCCCACACCCACCCCCAAACGTTCCCACCCAGATCATAAAGGCCATAGCCATTGGCGACGTAGTTCCCCACGGGGGTAGTACCCCCTTTGTTACAGTCGTCATAATTAGTCTTCCCGCAGTCAATATGGTCTTTGTAGTTTCCGCCTTTGCCGGGCCAGGGGTAATGATGCCCGTCAAGACCGCCCCGGGCGGCCTTCTCCCACTCCGCTTCCGTCGGCAGCCGATATCCGTTGGATGTCCACTTGACCATATCTTTGGTCAAATCCATCTTTCCCTTCCGATAAACCGTTGCATTAGGTACGTCCATATAATAAGCCGGCGTCCGACCTTCCTTCTCCGACCTGGCGTTAAGCCATTTAACCACATCATACCAGCTCACCGTTTGAACCGGATGATCATTAGCTATGGACTCTCCGGTATTATCGAAGTCATACCTGTGCGCCTCGGCCCAATCATAAACATCCTTCCACTGCTTTCCGGTGACCAGGTACTTCTCTATATAGAAGGCGCTGATGTAGATTTTATGCGCCGGCAACTCATCATTAAGCCCCTCCTTATACGGGTCGCCCATATTGAACTCACCGGCCGGGATTAAGACCATATTACCGGTCGGAGGACTAGCGGCAGCCCAGGCCGCCATTACCAGCCACAGTCCCGCAACCAGACAGGTTATCATGGCCAGACTATTGGTCATCATCGATTTCATCAGAACGCTCCAGAAGAGGTAAAAGCTTAATGGTGCTTCAGTCGACTGAATGATAAACCGTCAGGCGGTTTTATTCAAATTAATTCGTAAACCCTGGGGATTTTACCTGGCGTTATCTGCCCATCCCCCTATCTCATGGGAAATTATCCCCACAAATTAGGGGCTATCCCTATTTACAAAGGACTCAAGAGCAGTTAGGATAGGAGCTTCTTCTGAAGATTGGGGAAATGACTCACCGGGTGCATTTTTTCAGGCTCGGCCGACAAGTAAACCGAAGGGGTAGGGTGCGGTCAGCACGGAAAGGAGAATAGCATGTTTCAGATCACGTGGATCACTTCATTTGAGGAGGGCCTGGTCAAGGCCGCCGCCGACGATAAGTTGGCGTTTGTGGATTTTTTCAACCCCAATTGAATCGGCTGCCAACAAATGGACGCGGTCGCGTACCCAGAATCGGCGGTCATCGGGTTCATCAATAATAACCTTATTCCCATAAGAATTCCGTCCGACCACCCCACCCTCGGCCCCAAATACCACATCAAATGGACTCCTTCCCTGCTTATAACGGACTCTGGAGGCATGGAGCATTCCCGCACCTTGGGATTCTTTTCGCCTCAAGAGTTGATTCCGTCTCTGCTGTTGGGGATGGGCAAGGCTTATTTCAATCAGCCGGACCGACCCCGGGCAACCGCCTGCTTCGAACGGATTATCGCGGAATTTCCTACAAGTTTCCCGGTCCCTGAGGCCATCTATCTGATCGGAGTGTCCCGCTATATTCAGACCCACGACGTGGCCAATCTGATCGGCATCTATGACCGGCTGACGGCGGAACACCCCAACAGTCAGTGGGCTATGCGGGCTGATCCCTACCGGCTGTTGAAAAAATGAGATGACAGGGTAGCGGGTTATTCGTGGCTGGTTCTTGCTAGCCTGCAACGAATAACCCGCAGCCCAACGGATTGTAGAGTAAAGTGGGTGACCACCTCCCGCAGTTCCGATCAGGCCAACCCGGACGTAAAATTTTGGAGCCTGGCCATCCGGTTCTTCCATCCTTTTAAGAATACGACCAGGCTAGGTCTCCTTGGGACCAGTCTTTCCTAAAAGCCTTCCCTGGCTTCGAGATACCCGGCCAACACTTCACCAGTTCGGTCTTCCAACTTCCATTCCGCAGCCCAGGTTATAGATAATCGACAATTTTTCTCCGGCGTTCCGGCTGAGGCCATCATCAGATCTCAGCCGCAGTTGCCGTCGTTTAACTGCCCACAATCGAGTAGTTGGCCAAGTAACGACTCAAGGTCTTTCCCATCGTAAAACTGGTTGATGTGATAGAGCGGATGCCGGCCCGAAAGGGCATCGAGGACCATGGTCAGAAGGACAAATTCTTTATCTGCAACGCGAGAGAACACGTTTTAGGCCGCGTGTAACAACCGCCCTTTCGACGCAGCCAACTGGCGGAAACAATATGCTAGGTGATCGCGTATCTTTGAGCTAATGGTGCGACCAAGACAACCCATAAAATAAGGAGAACAACTGATGAGAGCATTTAGACTGGTAGTCTTCTTTTTGGCTGTTTCTTTGACGGTAGGTCACTTTATCCCGGTCGAGTGTTCGGCCCTTGAATATTGCTGGAACCTTACTTACCCTGGAACGACCGCTCCTCCCGACACAATAAGGGTCGGGGTGCTCGATATTGGCGGCGGTCATTATCTTCTGTCCGGCTCGGGAAAGGAGCATCGTGATTTTCCGCCCTATGCATATACAACCTATGCGGTGATTGGCGGGGCTGAGCTGATCGATAAACTTCTCAACGTGACCATCGTTATGTCCAGTCGGTCGGACCAGGCCGTTCTGCCGGGAGGGACTAGTGCAATGTTCACCCAACGCATCCACATGCGGTTGGATCCTACTACCTTAAGCGGAGACTACGCCAGGATACTGGATCATTCCAACGGGTCTGTACAGCTAAAAGGCAGTTTCCTGAATGGGACAGTCACCTCGGTATCCTGTAACTAAGCCTAAGGTGTGAGGCGCTCCCTATTCTTAACCTGAGTTTGACGAGTCTGGTTAATTGGCCGACATAAATGTATCCGTAGATTTCGCAGATGAACGCAGATAAAGGAGAGCTACAGATCAGAAGTCAAACAATAACAAATGCCCGGAAAAGGTCAATCGGGAAGAATCTGATTTTGGCGCTCGAAAAACTAGGTCTTTTGTTACGAGAAACCTTAATGGCAGGTCAGGGGGGGAAGGTCACTTGCTAATGCGCAGCCGCGGATTAGCTACCTGGTCCCAATTCAGTCAGTCTTTCCCTGGCATATTTGGCCCAGCGACCGGGATAGTGATCAATGATGCGCTGGAAGTAAACCTTAGCCCCCGGTTTATCTCCTCTTTGCGCGGCGCACAGGCCGAGGTGATAGATGGCTTCCGGGGTCCAGGGCCCGGCCGGGTCTTGCCGCATTAATTGTTCGAAGATGGCCGCGGCCGCGGCCCAATCGGCCGCTTTGAACAGGCTGGCCGCCTGGAAGTACCTGGCGTTGGCCCCCTCCGGACGACCATGGTAACTATCGGCCAGTTGCTGGAACATGCGTCCCGCTTCTCCATACTTTCCCTGGTCAAACAAGCCCATGGCCAGGTTATAGTCGGCCCTGGTCCCATCCCCCTCATCAAGCCGCCGTTGGGCTTCACCCGCCCAGGTAGATCGGCTAAAATCCTTGATAATCAACCGATAAGCCGCCTTGGCCCGGTCTTTGTCCTTCAGCCGATCATAACAGGCAGCCAGATGATAGAGAATTTCGGGATACAGGTTGCTCTCAGGATAACCGGCTAAAAATTTAGAGAATATTTCCGCGGCCTGGGTCCAGTTTTGGCGGTTGTAATAGCACAAGCCATAATGAAAAGCCGTCTGGTCGATAATGGGCGAGTAGGGAAACATGTCCATGCCTTTTTTGAATATCTCGGCGGCCGCGGCATAGTCCGGGATCTTATATTTGGCCTGGCCCTCATTATAGACGATGGTGGCATCTAAGTGATGGATTCTGATAATAATGATCGTCAGACCGAGGGTCAGCACCAGCCCCGTGACCACCAACACCCGGCGGCCGTGTCGCCCAAACCAGCCGGTCATCCCTGGGAACAATCGAGGGACCAGCCCCTCCAAAGTCGGGAGATGCAGTCCGGCCAGGCGCCTGGTCACCGGAAGCGTATAAGCCACCAGCCACATCAGGCCCAAGATGGTCAATACGGCACCCAGTTTATTCGGCCAGGTCGAGCCATAATAAAGCGTGACGTGCTCGGCCGTGGGGTAAATGATCATGAGCGACGGCGAGGCCGGATAGACCCGGTCCGCCCCGATGACCTGCCAGTTAGGGTGATAGGATATCTTGATCAATAAAGGATGCCCCACCTGGTTCGTGGTGATATCCACCCGCTCCCTGGTCACCCGTTCGGTGACTTTAACCGGCTCAGCCAGGGGGATACGAGGCAGGTCGGCGATGTTATTGTCGCTTCGGATGGTCGGGAACCGGATGTCATCACCTGGGTCCTGCCGCGGCTGGAACACCACCGGGACCTCCAAATCTCCCATCCGGAACCACTGGAAGGCCGTCTTTTTCCAGTCCTGGGTGATCATCAAGACCGGCTGAAATTTCACCGGGGTGACATAGTGGCCATCGTTTCCTTTCACCTTATAGATTTCATAGTCGCCGAATTTCTTCTCAAATTCCAGGTCTGGATGGACCCGGGCCGCCGCCTTGGTTTCTTTTTCCGCAACAATATACCGGCTGACGTTAAACAGTCGCAGGTGTTTTATGCCTTTATCCAAATTGAATCGGGAATAATTATAATCGGGCAGAGGGGCAGAGGTGACTTTGGACACCTCGGATTGGATGTAAAAGGCAAAAGGTGACGAAATGGTCGACTGCATATACAGCCCCTCCAGGGTCGACCGCCCCGAAAACAAGGGTAATGATTCAAAGGCCCGGGTGGTCCCGGCCTTATTATGGATGTCAGAGTGTTCGTAGACCACCCTGGGGTCGGCCTCGGTCCCTTTCAGGTATTCGTTGACCGCCTTGAAGGCCGGCCAGGCGGGCGTTTTCTCGAACCCCTGGTAATTCCACTTGATCCAGCCAGGAATGAAGTTGTCCATCCGGCCTAATCCCAAGACCACGACGAGAAAGACGACCAGGGGTAAGATCCAGGTGGCCTTAAGCCTGGAAATCAGGGCAGCCAGGCCCAGGGCGCCGATCAGGCATATCGCCGTCTGCCCAAAGGGAATGAAGCGAATATCGACCACATTGATGCGGTAGGCGATGAAGTAAAACACCGTGGCTGCAATTAGAATGAATACAAGAAATATAAGGCGGTCAAGATCAGCCCGAAGACTTGTCCGGTCTGCTCCTGGCCAGAGATTGCGGAGCGCGGTTAATCCGGCGCCCAGCGCCCCGAGAATAGCCGCCGGCCACAGGATGGGCGGGACCACTTGCCGGAACGTGTCAATGATCCACACATAATTATACCTGGTGGTGTAGGGGATGAAGACCTGCAGCGGGACTATCCAAAAACCCATCAGGAAAAAGGCCAGGGTGCCGACCTTTAGCAGGTAGGCCAGCCGATGCCACCAGAGGTGAGTGGTAAACAGAAAAAAGGAAGAAACGATAACTGCAAAAACCAGGGTGTACCCGTGACTGAATCCGGTCAGGGCCAGGATGACCCCGCAGGTCCCCACGCCGCGCCGGGTATCGATGGACCCGTACAGATATCCAAAATAAAGGATCATCAGAGACAACCCGATGCCGTAAGCAAATTCGCCGGCCAAGGTGCTGGGGATGTTGCCACCCCACATGGAATTGTCCTGCATGAACAGAAAAGGCAAGGTCAAGATGGCCGCGAAAATGGGGCCGGGAAAGGGAGCGCCCATTTTCCGGAGTCCCGCGTAGGCGCAAATCGGTAATGACATGATTCCGGCGATACTGATCAACTTAAATGATATAGTCAAAGGAATAACATAGGCCAAAACAGCCATCAAGACGAAGGGCAGGGGGAAATAGAATTGAAAGAAAGGGTAGCCGGCGTAATTGCCGGGACACCAGCCGGTGATTCGGCCCAGAGGCAGAAGTTTATCCTTTAGAAATTTGGCTGTGTAGAAGTGGGAACCGGTGTCGCCGCCGGTGGTGATGGTCCTGGAGAAAAGATAGTGCGGCTCAAAAAAACTGAGCAGGAAGACCCAGATCAAAACCAAAATCAAGGCATCGATCAGCAGTTCCCGGTTTTGGGCTAACCAGTCCGGTCCCGCGTGGCCAAATTTTTCAGATATTGCTTTGTCCATAGGTGGCATAGATAGAAAGGATAACCGTGAGGGGAAAAGAGGTATTAGTTTATGAGATCATTGGGTGATTAAAGGGACGGTGAGGCTCCCGTTGCGCAGGATGTGAATCTTGGCCTCCGGCCCCTTCAAGCTGATAGCCCGGTCCACTGCGGCCTGGACCGAAGGCATGGGCACAATGGACATCCTTCGCAGCCATGCCGGCTGCAAGTTGGTCACGGCGAAAATGAGGCCCTGCTCAAGAAACTGCATGTTCCGAATAAACCGATGAAATCCCAATTGGTATGGCCTGGCGGACAATTCTTCTAGGGAATGAATCTGGGCGGCATCATTAATCATATCCTGAAAGCCCTGATCCCCCACCCCCTTGGGGCACGGCATAACCAGAATCACGATACCGTCTCGTTTAACCGCCATCTTACCGTGTTCTATCGGTTTTTGAGACTGGTAAAGCGTTTTGTGGAGAGGATCCCGGGCTACCGAGATGACAATATCTGCCGGATGTCCCACCGGGACTACGTAAATATCCCGGGCCACGGTCACGGCTTGGTCAAAAGTGCTGGCCACGTCACCGCAAAAGGCCGCCGCGACTCTGTCTTTTCCGTCTGAGACGGTCATCAAGCCCAGCATCTCATCCTTGGGCGGAATTAAGGTGACCGCCTCCTGGATATCGGCATACACCGGATTTCCAGTCAACTTTGTCGGGGCCGCGTCAAGCGACATGGCCAACTCATGGTTTAAGCGGATCGTCTCGAACGAGGCCAGGCCCGGCACGATGCCCTTGAAGCCGCCCGTAAACCCGGCAAAATAATGAGGTTCCACCGAACCGATAATCAATACCCGCCGGGCGTTTAAGAATCTCCGGTTGATGGACACCGGTGTCCCGGCCGAGGTTTGACCAATCTTGCCCATGGTTGTGTCATCCCGGCTCTGGTGGGCCTGGACGCGATTCCGCAGGACCGGATAAAGGGGCCCCAGGAGCTTCTGATATTCTTCTTCAGTCGGGGGACCATGGGTTCCGGTGGCCACCAGCAGATCAAATCCAGCCAGGGGAAAGGCCCGACGCAGGGCAGTTAAAACTTCGGCGGTCGGGGTGGGGCGGGTGGCATCATTAATGACCACCAAGGCCGGTTCCGGGCCGGCGAAGAGGGAAGACAGAAGCGGTTCTGCCTGCCTGATAGCCTGGTTCAGGTGGTCCCTTTGCCCGGAAGAGCCGACCTCTTGGGGGCTGACATCCACCCCCAGATGGCGTTCCTCTATCATCAGGGATCGGTAACCGGGGTCATAGGGAATTTCAAGGGATAGCATGGTCATGGCCGGGTCTTCCGGTAACATTTCCGGGCGTTGAGTTTATTCCCGATACTCATATTATTCCCTGGATCGAACCCCGCCACCCGTACTCCGCACCTTTAAGCGATTCGCTCGATAACCCACCCTAAAGTCAATAATATTAATCAGCAACCCGCAACCACAAAGGCGCCTCACAGGCCTTCTTTTTCCAGTTCTTGAATGATCTGTTTCTGCTTTTTGGTCAGGTTGGCCGGGACCTGGACAATTATCTTGACGTGCTCATCACCGGTGCCGCGTTTGTTGAAAAAGGGGAGTCCGTATCCTTTTAGTCGCAACTTACTGTGGCTCTGAGTTCCAGGTGGGACTTTAACGCTTAAGGTTTTGCCGTCGAGGGTAGGCACTTCGACACAAGTCCCCAGCACCGCCTGGGTGAAGGGAATAGTCTTTTCCACGACCAGGTCATCTCCATCTCGGATAAAAACGGGATGATCAAGGATTTTCATTTGAATATACAGATCGCCCGTTTCGCCACCGCCTTGCCCCGGTTCGCCTTTTCCAGGCAACCGGAGTTTCTTCCCGGTCGTAATGCCTTTGGGGATCTTAATACTTATTCTCTGGGGTCGTCCACCCACCTGAATAGACACAATTTTTTCGGAGCCCGTAGTCACGTCTTCCAGGGTTACCGGAAGCTCGTAGGTGATGTCTTGCCCCTTGGCTGATTTGGTCCCGAAACCGGAACGGCCGCGGTCAAAACCAGGTTGCTGTTGCGAAAACCCGTCAAATGAATTGAACCCAAAGGAACTCTTCCGTGAGGAGCCGCCGCCCTCAAAGATTCGGCCGAAAACATCATTGGAATTAAACCCGAATTCTTTGAAAATATCTCCGATGTCAAAGCCCTTAAAGATATCTTCCTGGCTGTAACGCTGATGAAATTCGGTAGAACCATAGGCATCGTACTGTTGGCGTTTCTTCTTATTACTTAGCACCGCGTAAGCTTCATTCAACTCCTTGAATTTTTCTTCCGCGGCCCGGTTCCCTTTATTTCGGTCAGGGTGATGTTTTAGGGCCTGCTTACGATAGGCCTTCTTTATCTCTTCTTCCGTGGCGGTCTTAGACACACCCAGAGTTTTATAATAATCTTTATCTGACATGAGCAACTTTCACTGGCGTAATGTTACAATAATGTTAATCTGTTATGGAAAGACCAGGGGCCGGCTCTCGACCATTATCCACTTGAATATATTTTACTAAACTCTAATCACTTAATGGCCGGGTGTCAAGGCATGTTCTCCCGGCTGGTGGCTGGCTCCTCGTTGCTCGTTGATCGTTGGTTGTGGCTCGCTCAAACAGCCGGTATCTGGCCACCAGTTAGTCATCGCTCGGTTTTTTTCTAATGAGCTGAAGCACCTTGCCATCTTGTTCCGGCCGCTTTTCCTCGGCTTCTTCAGCCGCACCGTCCTGACCGGTCTTTAAAGGGGATTTCTCCGCTGGGGCAACCATTCCTTTGGTCGGTGTTGGAGGTGGAATCCGCTCTATCCTGATGGGCGTGCCCCCCATAGTGAAATCCGCGCCGGTTATTTGGTCGTTGTCGATGATCCAAACGACCTCCTGCATAGGCACGACCAACAGGAGAAATCTGACTTGCCACCAGCCGGGCTTGCGGTCGAGCGATATCTCCTCAACCCGAGCAAAGGTCGCCGGCTTGTTGTCAATATGGATCAAACAAACATCACCTTCAGTGATAGATTCTTTTTTTCGCACATCCGCCATTGGTTCACCCTCAAGTCCAGCGTTGGGCCAGCCGTCCCGGCTGTTGCCGACTAGTCTCTACAGACAAAAAAAAATGATCAACGAGCATAAAACACAAGCAACCAGTAGCACGCAACCGGCAACCAGAAACCGTGACGATACTACCCAATCGTCGGTCACTTGACAAGCTAAATACAACCCCGAAGCCGAAAAAGAGCGGGCTGCCTCCGCCCGGCATCTATGGTTGAGCAAAAGGTCGGTCAAAAAAATGAAATGATCGCGGGTTGACTCTCTAACCTGTGACAGGTATACATCAAATGTTAATCGTCAGACACATCATAAAAGGAGAAAGATTTGAAACCAGTAAGGGCCTATGGGCTTGTTTCCGGAGGTCTCGACAGCATCCTGGCGGCCCTGGTGCTGCGGTCACAAGGGATTGAGGTGACCGCGTTGACCTTCGTCACCCCGTTTTTCGGTCCGGAAAACGCCATCAGAATGTGCGCCCAGGTCGACATCCCGCTCAAGCAGATCGACATCACCGAACCCCACTTGGTCATGCTTAAAAATCCCGCCCATGGTTACGGGGGAAACATGAACCCGTGTATCGATTGTCATGCTCTGATGTTGAAAACAGCCGGCGAAATGATGATGGCCGATGGATTTGACTTCCTCTTTACCGGGGAGGTCCTGGGACAACGGCCCATGTCTCAAACTCGCGGGTCATTGATTGTGGTGGCCCGGACCTCGGAATTTGAAGGTTATGTGTTGCGACCGTTAAGCGCCAGGCTGCTTAAGGAAACCATCCCTGAAATAAACGGGCTGGTCGACCGCGAGCGATTATTGTCTTTGTCGGGGAGATCGCGCAAACCCCAGATGAAACTGGCTGCGGAATTCGGATTGATTGATTACCCGAATCCGGCCGGGGGATGCCTGTTAACTGACCCAATTTTTTCCAGGCGGCTAAAGGATTTGTTCAAACATTCGCCACATCCTCCGGTCCGGGATATCGAATTACTGAAATGGGGGCGGCATTTTCGTCTTCCAGGCGGGGGCAAAGCCATCGTTGGCCGAGACAAAGCCAATAACGAGCGGATCAGTGCCCTGGTTCAGCCCGGCGATGTGACCTTTCAGACCATTGGATGTCCCGGACCGCTGGTCTTGCTGACCCAGGGCAGCGGTGAAGAAGATGAGCGATTGGCCGCCACGCTGTGCTTCTCCTACGGAGACGCAGCCGAAGGGGAATCCGGGCGGGTCAAGATATCGGGAGATTCTTCCACCAGGGAATTGACGGTGGTCAAGGTGGCTAAAGATGAACTCAAGGGATACATGATTTGACGCTCCGAGACGGGAGACGGTCTCGAACCTGCGTCCAGAACCAATTCTTTTCCAGGGCTCGTTCAAAGGACAGGATCCCGACGGCTCGCTGCGGGGCCAACCTGCGGCGTTCTTTGATCACATAAGGCAGCAGTTTAAGAAAAGCCAGCTTCCCCCGGAGAAAGGATCCGGCCCGACCCTGCCACGCCCAATAGATAAAGGCCAGACTCCTGATAACGAAAAGGTACGGCAAATATTTAATCATCAGGCGGCCCGGCATGTTTTTAAAATAGGCCAGTTCCACGTTGCGGTGGTTGTAAAAGGTGACAAAATCACTGCCGGGGCCCAGGGTTCCGCTGACTTTATGATAAACCACTGCTTGGGGGACGAAGAGGCAGGTTAGCCCGGCCCGTAAGGCCCTGAGATTAAAATCAGTATCTTCATGGTAGGCAAAGAAAATTTCGTCAAAATAACCAATCCGGTCAAAGACGGACCGGCGATACAGGGCCGCCCCGGCGCAGGCCCCAAAAATAATGGTTTGGGATGAAAAGTCAGGCCCGTCGAATTGACCTTCACCTCTTTTTTTGGGCGACCCGGCCACGGTGAAGATGTCCCCGGCACTGTCGATAATCCGACGCTGGTCAAATCGGAGGATCTTGGAGGCGCAATAATCAACCTCGGGGTGCTGGTCAAGGGCTTTGACCAATTCGGTCAACCAATCAGGATGCAGTTCCGTGTCGTTGTTTAAGAGGGCCAGATAATCACCATCCGCCGCACGCAGGCCCAGATTGCAGCCCCTGGCAAAACCGACATTCGCCTGCAATTCCAGCAACCGGACCTGGGGAAAATGTTCTTTAACATAGGGCACGGACCCGTCTATTGAGCCGTTATCCACTAAAATAACTTGAAATTCCTGATAGGACTGCCCGAAGACCGAATCCAGGCAGGTTTTCAAATGGCGGTGGCCATTCCAATTCAGGATAATAATGCTGACCAATGGTGATCTCATCGGGATATCGGTCCTGGCTGACTTGGGAAACGAAAATGTATCCGCAGATGGCGCAGATGGACGCAGAGGGATGAGATCCGCAGGCGTATGAGATCATTTGTCTCTTTTCATCTGCGTAAATCTGGGCAATCTGCGGATTAAATTATGGCCCTTGACGCTAATCACTTAACGCACTCATCCAACTCAGGTTTCAAAAAGGGCAGAATGACAAACTGAAAACCATTTGCTCAGAATGACAGAGTGAGAATGGACGGCCAAAGCCGGCATTGTCACGACTCCGGCGTTAAAAGTCAACAGGTTTTATTTGCCGTAAGGAGTAAAAAATGCACTCACCATTTTTGCCGCGGCTGGCTGCTATAATTGTTATGCTGGTCTTGGCCGGTCCTTTCACCGGCTGGGCTGAATCAGAGCAGGGTCCGTTACAGGTCAAAAATCAGTTTCCACCTCATGTGATGTTCCTGACTCCATTGCCCGAATCCCCCAAATTATTGCCCCAGGGCAAGTTTCAGCTCTCCGCCGGGGTAGATTATTCCAGCGTCTTTGTGAATGAAACCTCCCGGAACTGGGCGGCGTTGATTGATATGGAAATGCTAGCCCTCCGGCTGTCAGCCACATATGGTCTGTGTGACCGAGTGAATCTATCGCTGCACGGGGTGTGGCTCAGTATGAACAGCGGGTTCCTGGACGGCTTTTTGGATGAATACCATAATGCGTTTGGTTTTCCCAATTATGGCCGGGAGAGGCGGCCAAAGAATGAATTCGCCTATTATTTGAGAAAGGATGGCCAGGATTGGTTCCGACCCCAATCCGGCGGAGTCTATTTTGCCGACAGCACGGCCGAGGCCAAATTTTCCCTGTTAGAAGAAAAACAGACCGGATTCTTCACCGGGAGTCTGGCCTACACGGTCAAACTTCCCACCGGTGATT
The DNA here is from genome assembly GCA_015233625.1 of Deltaproteobacteria bacterium. Taxonomy (GTDB): domain Bacteria; phylum Desulfobacterota; class JADFXK01; order JADFXK01; family JADFXK01; genus JADFXK01. Next base: position 30,445 of record JADFXK010000003.1, read on the forward strand.
ATGAACGCGGGTATGGGAGTGGACGAGCCGATCATGGCCTTTTTCTCTTGACCCAATCCCGGGTGTCATCTTTCGTCATTCATTTTAGTCCGGGGGTCATTCTTTTGACCGATCCCGTAACGCTGGGGCCGGTCGTGCCGGTCCGGAATCTGTATTCGGCCGTGGCGGGGGTCGAATATCTGCTGAACGATTCGTGGAATTTGTTGGCCCAGTTGAACTATTACCGATCCCCTTTCAGCGACACGGGCATCAAGCAATTGGACGATGACAGCCTGGAACTGGCCCTCGGGTTCACCTGCCGGTTGACTCGGCAAACGGGGCTGGAGTTCGCCTTCTGTGAGGACCTGTCTAAATCAGCGCCTGATTTCAATGTCCACCTACGGGTGAATTTTACGTCGGAATTAATCGAATTTTAGACTCAACATGGCGATATATATTGATATATTTTATAATGAGGGTGTTTCTTGAAGCATCTTGAGAAAACGTGTGGTTACGGTCGGGGTTAATCTGGGCTCAATTGACAAAAATAGATTTTTGAAGAAAATTGGCGAAAATGGGCGAAAACGCCAGATCTTCAATGTCAACAAAATTGTCAGTAACTCCTCGCCTGCCTCTAATTGATCGTAATGCAAGAGTATATTTTTGGGTCCAAAGGAACCGATTTTTAATGAGCTTATTTTCCATCCCCAATATTTATTGCTTTAAATCAGTAAGTTAAATTCAGGGATGAACTAGCCTCGGCCAAGTATCAAAACCTGTTAAGACCGTCTTTGACATTTCCGTGGCGGTCATACTATAACGGCACCCATGTTGAGGCTGACAAGAAATTCTGAAATTTTCACCATAATGGCAATAAACCACTTGTTTTCTTCAGGCCCCGGTAAACACTGCTAATTATATACCTATCAAGTCATAGTATTATGTGATTATCTACATTTATAAATAATATTCTTTGATTATATTAGGTTAGGATAATAATGGACGTGCACCAGGTACAACTACTGATATTCTTATCGGCTTGGGCATGTTGTCTTGTCTATCATTTCTTCAACAAATGATAACGCGGCCAAAGGAGCGTCACGGGATGCTTTCGACTATCTTCTCAACATTTTGCTTAAATCCGGATGAATCCCGGCCTTCGCTGCGTTCTCTCTACGTTTACTCCGCGTCTTCAGGTGTTATATTGTTCGAACATTCTTTTTCCGTTCTTCGTGCCGGACCGGCGAGTTCGCCGTCACCCCAGAGGCCAGAACACTAAACACCCGGCCATAGCCCTGGCAGCCGTCACCCGGCCGCGGGGCCGCACCGCCGAAGGGGGCCATCAGCTCCCTGCCGCAACAGGCGATTGGTCATATTGCGCCGCTACTTCTTGTAAAAAAATCTATATTATCATGAATAGAAAGGGCTTGTCTCCGGTCCTGACGGTTCGGATCGGTGGTCGTCCTGAGCTTTTTGTTTGTCTCTTCAAATGGTCTGACCGGCTGAGAGCAAGAGGATTTTTGTTGCTTATTTCGGCGTCGCCTCTTGATTCCGTCTCTTCTCCCAGATCTGGGTCGAGGCCGTTCTTATTTCGTTAGTATTTATAATATTTGTCATTATCTCCCGATCTCGAGCGAATTTTGACACTTTCCTTCAGCGATTCGAGGAATGGAAGTATGGACTCCGCAAATCTGTGGCAAAAGGTGAAAGAAAATATTGAGGCTGATCTCTCTCCTCAAAGTTTTTCCCTTTGGATTAAACCAATTGAAGTAATCAACTCCTCTGCATCGGACATCACCTTTGCCTGCCCCAATAAGTTTTTCGTCAAGTGGGTCCAGGAAAACTACCTCCGGCTAATTCAGGAGAGAATGCGCGCTTTGCATTCCTGGGAACCCAAAATCAATTTCAAGGTGGTGACCCCCCGGGAGGACAAAAAACTTGATCCTTCGCAAACTCAATTGATTCTTCCAGAATTTCCCTTAAACGCGCCCCGTCAAAAGCGGCTTAACCCAAATTTCACTTTTGATCAATTTGTCACCGGTGACGGCAACAGCTTTGCCTATTCCGCGGCCATGGCCATGGCCCTGGGCCAAAACGTACATAATAATTTTTTATACATGAAGTCGAACACCGGCCTGGGCAAGAGTCACCTGTCCCATGCGGTGGGGAATCTGGTCTCAGATAAGAAATCGTCGTGTCGGGTGATTTACATCACGGCCGAAGATTTTACCAATGAAATGATTATCTCCATCAAACGGAGTTCCATCGACGCCTTCAAAGAAAAATATCGGAAGAATTGCGACATCTTGGTCATGGAGGACATCCATTTTTTGAGTGGGAAAGAAAAAACTCAAATGGAACTAGGCTACACCCTGGACGCCCTGATTGAAAATGAAAAAAAGGTAATCTTTACTGGATCGCTAAAACCAAATGATATTCCGGACCTTCGGGGAAAACTCCGGTCACGCATTTGCTCCTCCCTGGTCACTTCCATTGAGCCTCCGGACCTGACCACCCGGCGCCGGATCCTGGACAAAAAAACCGCCCACACCGGCGTGCGGGTGCCCGATGATGTCCTCGACTTCCTGGCCACCAAAATTACTCAGGATATCCGTCAATTGGAAAGCAGCCTGAAGAGCCTCATTGCCAGGTCGTCCTTGCTGGATCGTCCCATTACCCTCGACATGGCCGTGGAGATCACCGAAGGGCTGACCGATCAACGCCGGGATGTCACGTTGGAGATTATTCAACAGCTCGTTTTGGATTATTACCAGATCAACCTGGATGATCTACTGTCTAAGTCCCGGAAAAAGAACATTGCCTTACCTCGAAGTGTTTGCTTTTATCTGTGCCGTAAATTGACCAACCAGTCACTGGAACACATCGGCCGGGCTTTTCAACGCAACCATACCACCGTGCTCTACGCCATTAACAAAATCCAGGAACAAAAAAAGAAGAACCAACAACTGGCCAGAGAAATCGATTTTCTGGAGAAGAAACTTGATTAGCCGATCCTAACTGCTGACTGGGGTGAATGACCATGTTCCCACATATCGTATTAATATGTCATATATAAAGCAAAACTTAGAGCTGGTCCGGGCCGAAATGGCCGCGGCCGCAGTCCGAGCCGGACGGGATGTTGGGGAGATCTCTCTCATTGCGGTGACCAAAACCTTCGGTCCCGAGGCGGTCCGGGAAGCTTGGGCCGCGGGGCAGCAGGTCTTCGGCGAAAACTATATTCAAGAGGCCAGGGACAAGATCGCCGCCGTCGGACCCGGACCGATCTGGCATTTCATTGGTCACCTTCAGACCAACAAGGCCAAGTACGCGGTTAAGTTATTCGACTTGATCCAGACCATCGACACTCCGAGTTTGGCCCAGGAACTGGATAAGCGGGCCGGTGCCGGGGGCCGAAGCTTAGACATCCTGATCGAAATCAATATCGCTCTGGAGGCGACCAAAGCGGGCGTGACCGCCCCCCAGGTCCCCCGGTTGATCGAGGCCGTCATGGCTTGTCCCCACCTGAACCTCCAGGGGCTAATGACTATGCCTCCATTTTTTGATGATCCGGAAGAAGCCCGGCCCTACTTCGCGGCCCTGCGTCGGATGAGGGATGAGTTCATTCGAAGCGGCGCGGCCGACAGCCGGAATTTGCAGCACCTGTCCATGGGTATGTCGGGCGATTATCAGGTGGCCATCGAAGAAGGGGCGACAATTGTCCGGGTCGGGACGGCCATCTTTGGGCAGCGGTCATCCACCTCGTGAAACCCTTCCTCAAGTCTTCTGCCAGACCAATACGTGCCGTAACCGGTTGTCATTCAAGGACAGACTTGCCTTCCCACCCTCCCGGCTTCATCTCTCCCCAAAAAGAACATTGCCAACGTCGTCTTTCCTGATATAATCGTCTCGGGAGACTTTCCTTCGCTGTTACGCCTTACGCTGACAACAATGGCAGGGTCACTTGTAACCCTACTTCTCATAAGCGTCCAGTCTAGCAAAAGGACAGATGCGCTATGGCTCACATCATACCATTTAAGGGTAAATCCGACCCGCTGGATAATGTCATATGTTCCAAACCCATCCGTTTGAGGTGGGGCGAGTGGAAAGGGGGGCGGATAATGCAATGCACTAATTATGAGGCGGAAAAGTTCGAACAGCACCGCCGGGAAGTGTACCAGGCCGGGCATGGGAGCCATGTATCCTTTGTCCCGACTCATTTTCCGCTATCCATCGGCGAATCGCAAACCCTCTTGGGCTTGTACCAGGTTCGGGATCGGGAAGAGGACCTGGACCAGGTCTATTACCTGGCCGGGTTAATGGAGTGCCTGCTGAACTATCACCAGCCGGTTCTCCGGACGGATTTAATCCGGAAATTCTATGATGAGATCAACATCCTCAAGTCCCGGCTGGGGGTCCACTGGCGTGGCAATTCAGACCATTTTCTCTTGCCACTGGCGTCCATGCACTACGACGCTTCCGTGTTCATCGTCGAAGTGGAACGTGCGACAAGCATGAAGGAGTTGCTGGCGGTGATCAAAGAGGGAACGGCCGAGCAATTGACTTTGCTCAAGAATGAATACGTCTTTTACCTGCCCAAAGATCAATCTTTGGCTTGAGTTGATCCTGACAGTCGACCGGAGCGGAAATGACCCAGAACGATAACCCTTTCAAACGGATCGAAACGGACAGCCTGGGGCCGATTGAAGTGCCGGCGGACAGGTATTGGGGCGCCCAGACGGAGCGGTCCCTGGTCCATTTTAAAATCGGCCACGACTTTATCCCGGAAGAGGTCATCCTGGCCTTTGGTCTTCTGAAAAAAGCCGCAGCCCTGGCTAACCGCCAATTAGGTCTGCTGCCCGCAGACAAAGCGGGATTCATCATTCAAGCGGCAGATGAGGTCATCACCGGCCGGCTGACTCATCATTTTCCGGTTCATGTCTGGCAGTCGGGAAGTGGCACCCAAACGAACATGAACGTGAACGAGGTCATCGCCAACCGGGCCATCGAACTGGCCGGAGGCGTTATGGGCCGCAAAGAACCCATCCATCCCAACGATCACGTCAACATGTCCCAATCCACCAACGACATCTTTCCCTCAGCCATGCACCTCGCGGCCATTCAGAAGATTACCGTCGAACTGGGCCCGGCGTTGACCAGGATGCGCGCCGCGTTACACGATAAGGCCCAAGAATTCAAGGATATCATTAAGATCGGCCGAACTCACCTCCAAGACGCCGTGCCCCTCACCCTGGGCCAGGAGTTTTCTGGATACGTGGCCATGTTGGATGCGGGTCTGGCCGGCGTTCAGGCGACATTGCCGGGCCTCTACCGGTTGGCCTTGGGTGGGACCGCCGTCGGCACCGGGTTGAATGCCCATCCCCGGTTTGCCGAGCTAGCCATAAGGTATCTCAGTGAATTAACCGGATGGCCGATTGTGGCCGCGCCAAATAAATTCGCGGCCTTGGCCTCCCATGAAGCCATAGTTGCGGCCAGTGGAGTGCTGCGAACATTGGCTGGTTCTCTCATGAAAATAGCTAATGACATGCGCTGGATGGGTTCAGGACCTCGGTGCGGGTTAGGCGAGTTGCTGCTTCCGGCCAATGAACCAGGCTCATCTATCATGCCGGGCAAAGTCAACCCTACCCAGTGTGAAGTCATGACCATGGTGGCGGTGCAGGTGATGGGATACGATACGGCCATCGCCCTGGCCGGGTCGCAAGGAAATTTTGAATTAAACGTGTTTAAGCCGCTGATGATCTTCAACCTTATTCAATCGCTCAGACTGCTCTCGGATGCCTCCAACTCTTTCACTGAGCATCTGATTTTGGGGATAAAGCCAAACATACAGCGCCTCAACCTATTCGTCGAGCAATCTCTCATGTTGGTCACCGCCTTGACCCCGGCCATCGGTTACGATCACGCGGCCCAGGTGGCTCAGGTCGCCCTGGAACGAGGAATCACCTTAAAGGAAGCCTGTTTGTCTTTAGGCTTTCTGGCGGGCGAAGAATTTGATGCTCTTATGCAATTAGAGAAGATGGTCCATCCATAGGTCAAGATTAAAACCAGCCCATCAATTTGTAGTAGGCCAGGGCCAGATATTCGTGAATCGCCCTGGTGGAGCTACGCAGCACGCCGGGACTGGGCAGGAACCCGGCCGGAGTCAGGGGCTCCTGGATGAGATAATCCGTTTGCATGGGCACGACGTCCACCCCCAAGGTCCGGAACAGTTGATACGCCCGGGGCATGTGGCTGGCTGAAGTGACCAGAATGAGATGTTTGAACCCTTTTTCCCGTAAAAATGCCTTAATCTGGTCAATATGCTCGTTGGTCGTGCGAGACTGGTTTTCCTCCAATATAGCCGCGGCCGGGATGCCAATCTTAACCAGCAAGGTTTTCATTTCCAAGGCTTCCTGCCGGTTGATCCGGAAAGGATCTCCTGACCCGCCCATGACCAGAATCCGAGGCGCCGCGGCCAACCTAAAAAGATAAGCCGCCAACAAAATACGGCCGCCGCTTTGGGATAATTCCGGGATCGGGCTGAGATGGTACTGGGGTCTGGTGCCCCCACCCAGAAGCACGATGACGTCACCTTTGACCGTCTGGGCCGGCGGGCTGGTGATCATGGTTTCCAGAGGATAAAGCAAACCGTTGGCCACGGGTTCCGTACTTAAGGCATAGAGCAGGACCAGGCATAAGGCTCCTAACCGGACGCCGCCGTTTTTTCGTCGGGTCGTGATCAGGATCAGACTTATGGCCAACAGCCAGGTGATGAGGGCCAGTGGTTGCATGGCGCCATAGACAAACTTTATCAGCTTAAACATTTTGAGACCATCTTTGTTTGTTCACCCGGCCAACGTCGTCCGGCGAGGATATTGTTGAACGCGACACCACATTTCAGCTCAACCCATGATTCGTTATGGATCAAATTTGTCCGGGCCTGTCCCCAGGTCTTGTTGGTGGCGGCTGTGGCCATTTACCCATTGCCGAACCTGAATCCGCCCCCTGTCCCCAGTCAACCTGGATCGCTCCTTCTGCTGGCCGCGTCGGTCCTGCTCGGCCTGATATGGCTTGGAGATGATCGCCCGAGGCCGGCCCGACTCCGGACTCCGCTGGGTCTGATGACCACTTTATTTCTTTTGATCACCTTGTGTTATCATATTGTGACCATCTGCCAGGTCTGGTCCGGTCCCGGTGGTATGGGGCAGGTGCGACCTATTGTCATCTCCTGGCTGTTGCTCGTCACCGGGGCCGGGCTGTATTATTTCTCGGTGTTGATCATCGATTCCCCGGCCACGATGAAATGGGTCGTGGCGGCCATGGCCGCGGGTCTATTTTTTTACTGTATCTATGTGGCCGGATTCACCTGGTCCATTTTGGGCAGTCCCCAGGTCCGGACGGTTTTGGATATCAAAGAGGCTTTTAACGTGCCGGCCGGCAGATTTCATCGGATTCTTTTGGAATCGGCGGGTAACGTGAATACCATTGATGCCATCGTGGCCATGATCACGGCCGGCGTTTTGGGTTATTTGACCTTCAATGGACCAAAACCTGTTGTTGCCGCCATATTATTTCTGTTGGGGGGGGGGACCTGCCTGGTTCTGGGATCCCGGGCGGCTATTTTTTCCTTGCTATTAGTCATCCTGATCATTACAGGATTGGTTCTGACGGCCGGGTCCCGCGCCATCAAAAAAAAATATCTGGTTATTCTCCTGACTGTCACTCTTCTGGCCGGTTTTTTGCTCCTTCCAACCAAGTACAATATCTTTAAGGCCATCGACAAATACAAGGGCCCGGCGGAGTCGGTCCGGCAGAATGACCGTCTTTTTCTCTGGCGACTCTACCTGAAGCTCTACTTAGAAAACCCTTTAGGTTACGGTTTTGGAAGGAATTATTACAAATCCGGGTGGTTGAACAAATATGATTTATCCGGATATGAACACCGTACTGCGCCCTTGCTCTCACCCCATAATACCTTCTTAAGCCTTTTGTTGGACGGGGGCATCCTGTCGGTCGCCGCATTCATGGCCGTGTTTGGACTCACCTGGAAAAATGCCTATCGGGTGTTCCGAAGGACACCCCACCGGCTCGACCGCAGCCTGGCCGCGGCAATCCTGGCCGGCACATCTTCCGGGCTGGTGTCACTCTGTTTTGGCAGCCACCACATCTACCCCAGCTTCTCCGGTTACATGTGGCTGATGGCCGGATTGTCGGACATCCTGGCCAGGTGGGATAGACAGACTGCTCTCGTCAGCTTCGATCCAGGCGGGGCGAGGCGGCTTAACCCGCCTGATCACGATGGCCGAGATGAGCATGAACAGGCCCAGGTAACCAAAGACGATTCGAAACCCATTCTGGCTCACGTCCAGGATGAACCCGCCCAACCAGGGCCCCAGCGGACCAGCCAGAAGACCGTAAGCCGTAAAGGCCAGGCCAAAAATCGCCCCAAAATGCCTCATGCCAAAACACTCCACCGCCAACGGGGCCGAGACGGCAAACAAAGCCCCAAAGGCTAACCCAACCGCCCCGGCCAGGAACACCCAAACGATCAGACCCGTCACGTACGGCAGGACCAGGTAAGCCACCCCGGCCAGAAGAAAAGACAGGCACATGGTCAGGCTTCTCCCGATCACATCCGACAGGAATCCGGCGATCAACCGACTAACGGCGCTGGTTAAGTTAAATGAGATAAGAATCAATACTGCTGTCTGAGGCGTTAAACCCCGGGATAGGCCGAAGGCTGTGGATAGAGTCACCATGGCGATGCCGGCGGCCCCGGCCAGACCGAAGACCAGCCACAACCACCAGAAATTGGCCGTTTGGACGCTCTCGCTCAGGGTCATGGACACTCCCGGCTCCAGCGTGACTCCGGGCCTGGTTGCCGGCACCACTGCCGGACTTTGTTGCGGAGACCGGAGGAAGCGGGCCGCGATCACCCCTGAAATCAGAGCGACCAGACCCAATATCAAGGTCATGTTCCGATACCCCAGGCTACCCAATAACCAGACGAACACCGGCGACATAATGGCGGCCGACAGGGCAAAAACCATATTCACCAGTCCCGAGACCAGACCCCGACGATGGGGGAACCATCTCTGGACCACAGTTAAGGCCGGGATGTACACGAACGACGATGACGCCCCAGTGAGGAAGGCCCACAGATAGACCTGCTTAATCCCCGTGGCGCGGCTGACCATAATGGCACTGATACCGCATAGAATCGCCCCCAGCGCGGCCATCCCCGGCGCCCCGATTCGTTCCTGCCAGCGACCGGTCAAAAACATAAACAGCCCTACCGCGGCCAGGACATAAAATAGGGTCAAACCCACTGCGGCCTGGCCGACGCCGAATGCCGCCTGCCAGTGCGATCCCATGACCCCCGGGAAGCCGAAGATAAAGGCGCCCGGCCAAAATATGGCCACACACGCGGCAGCCAACGCGGGCCATTTGGGGTGGTCTCCAGTCATTATTGTCCTTTCCATAGACTAGTCCAGGGTAGGCAAGTAGATGACGAACTTGACCCCGGCTCCGGGTGAGTTCTCCACATCTACCCGGCCTTTATGGCGGGTGATGACTTTGTGGACTATCGACAGACCTAGCCCGGTACCATAGTCTTTGGTCGTGAAAAACGGATTGAAAATGTTGTGAATTTGTTCCGGGGCAATCCCGCCGCCGGTATCGGCTATCTCGCAAACGGCAAAATTCCGATCACCTTCTCTGACCTGATCCAGCTTTATCCTTAGCTCTCCGCCGTCCTTCATGGCCTGGCAGGCATTAATCAAGATGTTGTATATCGCATACCTGATCTGCCCATAATCGCAAAGGGATTGGGAAACGTCCTGTTTCTGATACAGGAGCGTGACGCCGCTGTTCTCCAAATCTTTTTTCGCCAGCTTTAGGGCATCGTCTAAGATCAGGCCTAAATCACAGGCACTAAACTGGATATCGCTATCCAGCGAAAAATCGAGAATACTCTTAAGAGTCTTTTCCAGTCGCTCCACCTCATCGACCATCATGTCCAGGTGGATTTTGAAAGGAGAATCTTGGCCGATATGTTGATGAATCCGCCGGGTAAACCCACCCAAGGCCGTCAAGGGGTTCCTGATTTCATGGGCCATGCCGGCAGCCATTTCGCCCAGCGCCGTCATTTTCTCTGATTCCAGCAGCCTGGTTCGGGTCTTGCGCAGCTCCAGGTTGGCTTCTCTAATAAACCGGTACAGCCTGGCGTTTTCTAAGGCCAGCCCGGCCTGGTCGGCCAGCATGCTCAGGGTCTTGAAGCTTTCATCCAACCCTTCCCGGTCAGTGCAGTCCAATCTCTCGGCGATAATGACACCCAAGACTTTGTCACTGGTCATCAAAGGCACCGCGGCCAACGCGCCACTTTTAAAAACGGCTTTGACATTTTCGGGGACCCTGGAACTCCGGGTGACATGCTTGATGAGAACTCCTTTTCGGGACAAGACCATCTCGGTCAAGATGTTTTGAGCCTCGGTCAAAGGCACGATCAATTCCTTGACTTGTTGATCAAACTGAGGTGAATTTGGTGGCTTGGTGCTAAATAACCGGATGCCGGTCAACACCTTTTCTCCATCCTGAGCCATGACCGGCTCCTTCGGGCGGGTCATTCCCCGGACGCCCTTCAGACGTTGCCCCGCTTCCTCCAAAAACAAGACCATGGCCCGGTCAAATCTTGGTTCTTCCAACTGGGTTAATGACATGAGCAGAACGTCTAAGATCGGCTCTTCGTCGAGCCGGGTCATGTAGGCTTGTCCGGTTTGATAGAGGCTGGACAGGTGCCTGACCATGATTTCGTTCTTGCGGGCCAGGTCCTCAATCAGGCGGTGGTTAATGGCGTTTTCCATGGCGGGTGAGACGAAATTGGCCAACATAGCCAGGATGTTGGCATCATATTTGGTAAAACAAAGAAGCGACGGTTCGGTCGAATCGGCGCTCTTTGCCGCCAAGATGACGCCGGCATAATCGCTCTTGAATGACAAAAGGGCATAGAGCATGGGGGTGAGGAAAACTTCGTTATCCGAAGGCACGGTCTCCAGCTCTTTGGTAATGGGTGATGACGACTGATTGGCGCAGATCATATCAGGAGCCGGAATGGCCGTGGCCGGGTCGAATACTTTAAACGCGGGGGGGACAGTACCGGATTTGGACCGCACCACCAGGTCTTGCGAATGTTTGTGCCTGATGTCCAACTGACACCCAGTCGCCCCAATCACCCGGCTGATAATGGTGACGATCTTTTTGGCCAGGTCCTTTGGTTCCAGGGTAGACGACATGACCTTAGCTATTTCGGAAATAATGGATAATTCGGTGATGCTGTTCTCAGCCTCTCTTTTTAGCCGAGAGGCCCACACCGTTCCCGCCGTGGCCCGGCAAATAGGAATTAGCAACTGGAATATATCGTTGTCGAATTCGGTAAAGCTATTGCTGAGAAGGCAGAGTACCCCATAGAGGAAACTATCGTCGGCTACCGGAACGGCGGCCAGGGTGTTATATCCTTCAAAAAGCTGGTGGCCGGCCAGATGCCGCTTGCCATTTAGTTGGATGGAGATGGGTTTACGGGTAGTGGCTACCCGATCGAGGATGTCCAGGCGCTGGTCACCAGAGACGCCGGTCAGGGCCTGGAGTCCGATGTTACTGGAGGCTTTCAACACCAGTCTTTTGCTGACCGGATCCAGGGTGAATAATAAGACCGAATCTATGTTCAGCTTTTTGGCCAACAACTGAACAATTCGCTCCAGCCTGCGGTCGAGTTTGATCGTAGAACTGGTTATGTCTATGATCTTTTTTAACAGGTCAAATTTATCATGGGCAAATTCACTCACGGCTTTTTATCTCTCCAGCCGGATTTCGGGTCAGACATGGCCCGGCCATAACCGGCGCTATATGCGTGCCTGGGTGAGGTTCCAAGATCATCAATCTCACTAAAACGGCCATGACTTCGGCCAAGCATTAGCCGCGGTCTGAGCCTTTTTTTTTCAACTTGACATTCTACTATAAAAATAACAGGGGAACAAGGTTTCTTCTTATCTGCCCAGATAAGTAACCAGGATTGCTACATCGGTCATAGTCCGCAACCAACTGGAGGCAACCAGTAACCAGCAACCAGCACCGGGTACCCCGCAACGATAAATAATATCTAATAAATTCACGGTAATAATGGCATGACTCGATCAAACTGAACCAGTGCCCTTGAAATTGTGTTCAAGATGAATTAGATTAGCCGCCATCATTTAGGAAAAAAGGAGAGGTCATGAGCAGAAAAATAGGGTTTATCGGCGCGGGCAACATGGGTGGCGCATTGATTAAAGGGCTGGTCACCAGTCGCAAGGTTACCCCGGACCAGATTACGGCTGCGGATGCTTCCGAATCCCGGCTGAAGAGTCTGTCTCAGGAGTTTGGGATTGTGACGACAAAGGATAACCTGGCCCTGGTTCAAACCAGCGAGGTGATCGTTCTAGCGGTGAAACCCGGGGTGGTCAAACCGGTTTTGCTTGACATCAGGGCTGAAATTCCCAAAGGCAAATTGGTCATCTCGGTGGCCGCCGTCATCACCATTAATTTTATTTCGAGCTTACTGGACAAGGACGTCAGGATCATTCGAGCCATGCCCAATATCCCGGCCCTGATTCAAGCTGGGGCAGTCGGGTTGTCCATCGGGCCTCAGGTTCCTCCAGAAGATGTGGACCTGGCCAAGATGTTGTTTAGTTCGGTCGGGTTAGCGGTGGTGGTCGGCGAATCGATGATGGACGCCGTAACCGGTCTCAGCGGGAGTGGGCCGGGTTACGTTTTTCTCATTATCGAGGCCCTGACGGATGCGGGGGTCAAGATGGGCTTAACCCGGGCCGATGCTCAGGTTTTGGCCTGTCAGACTGTGTATGGGGCGGCGAAACTGATGCTGGAAACGGGAGAGCATCCGGCTAAGCTGAAGGACATGGTCACCTCCCCGGGAGGTACCACTATGGCTGGGTTGCATGAACTGGAGAAGAGTGGTATCCGGGGCACCATCATTAGTGCGGTTGAGGCGGCGACTCGCCGTTCCAGGGAATTAAGCCAGGGGTAGGTAACCAAGACTCGATCCCAAGAACGGATTAGTTGTATCAGAATAATCATTGGCGAGGCATTTGTTACTCAGGTGTGTGGGTGGGGGTAGGGTCATGGGCAAAGATGCCTCTATCTATGAAAATGTCCAAGAGGTCGGGGTCGAATTGGGTGCCCCGGCCTCTAACCATTTCTTCCAGGGCTTTTTCCACGGATAAGGCGCCGCGATAAGGACGGGTGCTGGTCATGGCATCGAAGGCGTCGGTAATCACTACAATGCGAGCATCTAAAGGGATTTCCAGGCCCTTGAGGCCATCGGGATAACCTTTACCGTCAAATCGCTCATGATGGTGGCGAATGATCGGCAAGGCCGGAGCCAGGGCCCGAACAGACTTGATCATGCGATACCCGATCTTGGGGTGTTCCTTAAGATGTTCATATTCTTCGGCTGTAAGCGGCCCCGGTTTGTTCAGTACCTGGTCTTGGACTCCAATTTTGCCGGTGTCGTGAAGAAGACTTCCATATTCTAAATATTCCAGTTGCTCTTCTGAAAACCCCACCTCTTGGGCTAGTTCCAAGGCCCAGAAGCTGACCCGGTGGCAATGGCCCCTGGTGTAGGGGTCCTTGGCTTCAATACCTTCTGACAAGGCCCGGACAGTCTCCAAGTTTGTTTCCTTGAGTCGATCCAAAACCTGCTGCAATTCCCTGGTCCGTTCCGCCACCAGCCGTTCTAAATTCTTCTGATAGTGTTTTATTTCCAGGCGCATGCGGCGTCGTTCCAAGGCCCGGTCAAGGCTAATCCCAAGTATATTCAGGTCAATCGGTTTTGACAAAAAATCGTAGGCTCCAGACTTCATGGCATCCACGGCCACCTCAATTTCGCCGTATCCGGTGAGCAAAACCACGGCCAGATCCGGGTATAGTTGCAGCGCCGACTTGAGTAACTGGATGCCGTCCATGATCGGCATACGGATATCGCTCAGGACAAGATCCACCTGATGTTGCAACAGAATATTAAGAGCCTCCTGGCCATTAACGGCCGACAGACAGGTGAATCCCTTTTTGTTTATCCATTTTATTATAAGATTCCGGACATTCGGATCATCATCGACTACAAGCAGAGTTTCCATTACTTGCCTCACCGTTATTCATGATAGCCCTGTTTAGCGGCGCCCTCGTTTTGAAACGGCGTCATTCAGATAAATATTTAATCTTTCCAACGGTCTATGAGGTAACGTTTATTTTCTTCGAAGACATCACATTCGCTTTCGATGTATTCTTCCGCCTGTTGAATGGACATGCGTTCTGTTTTCTTGGCGTATGATAAGGTCTTGCCGTAATAAATCGGGATTAAAGAGTCCGTGATTCTTTCGTTAGTCCATATTTTGTCTTTGTAGGAGATGGCCATGTCAAAAAGTATGCGAGCCCACAGTTCGCACGGAAAATCAAAATGGTCCAGAGGGATATCGGCGACTTCCTTAAGCTTATTGAAAGTGGCTTCCGCCAAAACAACTTGCCAGGTATCCATATATCGTTCAAAACCAAGCCGAAAAGACTGGTACAGCCTCCCCTTGTCGATTGATACGGGTGGCGGGGCCTCCACTTCACCCAGTCCGAATCCAAATATGGCCGTGGGCCGACTCCATTTCACTTTTCTCCAATAGTCGGAGAATTTGATCATCAAATTGAAAATTGTCCCGACCGACTGGCGGAACATAGGCACCAGGTCGGCGGCCGGGTCTTTGGGCTTGTGAATCTTGGGGCGCCCCATAAAGGACTGACATATAGGAATATTATTATTAATAGCCAATGTCGTCATCCAGATATCGGCGCCGAACTGGGCCACGGCTTCGTC
>JADFXK010000003.1:45443-45906 GCA_015233625.1 Deltaproteobacteria bacterium
AGGGGATAGGCGATGCTGTTGGTCAGGGAACCGTCGTACTTGTCGCGGACATAAAGCGGGCAGACAAAGCCGAAGTCCTCAAACAACGGCTGCCCCAGATTCTTTATCCACCGCGGGGTGACGGATCTTAAATCCGCATCGATGATCACTACCGCCTCTGCTCCAAGTTCCGCGACTTTTCGGAACAAATTTTTTAGGTTATTGCCTTTACCGGCGACCCCGGGGTCAGTTGATAGGTATATCTTCGGCACCTCTGTCTCAGTGTTCAAGAAGACTTCTCTGGTTCGATCGTGGGAGTTGTTATCGCAGTTGATCAAGACAGCCTTAAGATCAGAAAAGTATTGGGCCAGGCCAATGCCGGCCTGGGTTGCGGGGAAGGCGATGTTCCCCGCTTCGTTGTGGGACGGGATGGCCACAACCATATCGGCTTTCTTGACATTATGCGGGTTTTCCTCTCGGACAA
>JADFXK010000400.1 GCA_015233625.1 Deltaproteobacteria bacterium
GGCGGCAGTTGTGGGTTGTCCGACGGTTCCCACGCCGGAAATTGGCGCTTGCCTAATCCCACCGAACGTAAAGGCCATCTAGACGAAGGCCATTATACCCCGGCGTTGCCGGCAGGCCATCCTTTCAGCGGTGTCCAGTCGGGCTACTACTGGTCCAGTACTACCCCCGCCGGCGGTACGGGCGAAGCGTGGATCGTCAGCCTGGACTATGGCCGCATGTACTGGTACGGTAAGGGGAGTGGCATCTACGTTTGGCCCGTTCGAGGCGGACAATGTGGGTCATTTGATCCTTTGATCATTTCCTTTACGCCTTCCTCCGGTAGCACAGGTACAACCGTAACCATCACCGGAACCAACCTCACCGGGGCTACGGCGGTGACCTTTGGGGGTAAGGCGGCCCAATCATTCACGGTGGACAGCGCAACCCAAATTACCGCCAAAGTGAATGACGGCGCGACCGGCGCCATCCGGGTCACCACACCCAATGGGTCATATCTTAGTGGGTATAATTTTACCTACATTAGTTTGCATATAACCCCGGTTCCACCGCCGAATGTCGTTCCCGATCCGGGCGCCTGGACTGCGACCAATGGTAAGCAGGTTTATCTCCAGAAGTATAGCGACGGCAGCGCCATCTGTCTGATTTCAACCGACGGCAAGATTATCCAGACATTCTATGCCCCCAGCCTGAATAATGGCATGTTCAACGGCAAGGATATCGTCACCGGAGGTAAAGTTCAGTGGCTGTATATCGCCTTTGCGGCTGCGGACCAGGGCGAGTATGCCGTGATCGCTGTTTCCTCCGGCCAGACCGTGGACAGCTCCAAGATCAGCCTGAACTCTAAAGCTTCGGTCAACCCGGATACGGATGGCGTCTGGCAGGCCACGTCCGGAACGTCTCAGGTGTTCTATTTCCAAAGATATACCGGCGGCGGGGCCATGCTGTTAATCAGCCCCGACGCGGCTAATTGTCAGGTTTACTATGATCCGGCGGCCACGGCCAATTCCTTCTCCGGCCGGGACATCTATAACCTGGGGACCAGCGCTACCTTTAGTTTCATCGGCACCGCTACCGGCCAGGTATCTCGAACAACCAGTGACGGGCAGAAAACGACCTGGAACGTGACTAAACTTAATTCGGCTAAGTGAAGGCAGATGAGCTAACTGTCCTCAATCCAGGGACTGAGGGCGTCAGACCTGGGGACATGTATTTCTTTACCAACGTCTCGATTTACGACTACTGGTCGAGTGATACCTTCCCCAGCTATGCGGGAGGCGCGTGGTCCGTCGATATGCACGACGGCTTCGTCAACCCCAACGTTAAGATGAACGCATACTACGTTTGGCCCGTGCGCGATGGACCATAGCGTATCTGGTTCTTTGATTCTTTACCGCGGCAAAAGGCTCTCGGTCGGGTCTGTTCGGCTTGTTTGGTCGGCCCGGTCGAAAGCCTTGGGGGGGACGACATGGCGTCATAAGATCTCGTCCGGCCCGGCTATAAAGCAGACCATAACATCATCACTGTCATTCAACCAGCTGTAACGACACCAATATCCGATAAGTTTGATTATGTAAGTTCTTCTATAAATTCGTCTTGACAATGGGGACACCTTAACCTAAATGTATTTTCATACTGGAGGTATCCCGTGCTAATGAAATTAAAATAAATAATTTCGGATGGACAAAATCTAAGTTAAGAGCAAATGTTTCAATCAACAGAAAAGCCCATTGAAGGTAGGGACAAGGAAGCAATTAATCTGGCCGGATGGAGTTTCTATGACCAATGGTGTGCAAAGCATGTTGGACGGGATGAAGGTAAAAGACCCAGGGTAAAATCACGGGCGTTTAAAGATGATCAGGGCAATTCTCAGGTGGTCTTCATTGATTTAATCCGAATTCATTTTAAGAAGAAAAACTCCGACGACACAGCCAGGAGGCTGCGGCTCTTGCCCTGCGTCAAAGATTTGTTGGAAAATTCTGAAGATGTACCGGAGATCAAAGAGGAAGGCAGGAAAAGAAAATATATTCTCAGGGGGATGACACCAGATGGAGAAAGATTCATCGTGGTTGTCCTGGAAAAGAGACGTCGGTTGGCTCTGTTGACGTTTTTTCCGAGCAACAAATAGAAAATCCCCGCACCTTTGGGCTTTTCGTTCGGCCACGGGATTTATCAGTCCGTGCCTATTAGTTTTAAAGCGCCCGGTGGGCAGCTCTTAAGTCTGCCAGTGCGAGGATTATAGCCCCTTCGCAATTTTGGAACTAGCTTTCGGCCAAGAGGGTTTACCTCTACCTACTCACGTTAAATCGCTCCTGAGCGCCTATGTCTCCAATGCGAGGGTCCAAAATAATGATAATCCTTTTCCTTGCTGCTGTCAACAGGTAGTTCGTTATTGGATTCTATCGTTTTCTTTTTTGACAGACCAATAGAGGTGGCAGGCAGCAAAACAGAGACTCCCCGGCGGTATCAGATACCACCCACACATGCGGGGATGAACCGGCCATCGCTTGTGGCGTTTTTTCGGTCGGCTCCGCCCTCCCCTGTTTTACCGCCATCCACAAAGAATCCTACCAATAAGCAGATTAAACCGGCTCATATTTTATCTGCGCAAATCGGTGCAATCTGTGGATTAATTTATTGCTAAGAAGACCATCACATGGTACTTTACGGTCTACTTTCAGCAATTCACGGTCGGGAGGAGTCACAATTCTGTAAATCGGAACGCTCTAAAATACAAGGGGGATGACTGTGTGCGATGCGGTTTTTTTCGGATTTTTCTCATCAATCTGCCAGAGGCGCTGGTGGCGGCGGATATTTCCGGCGTTGGTGGTGTCCGCTGTCGTGATCATCCCGGCCGTTGTCGGCTGTGACAAGCAAGAGGCCAAAAAGCCTGCAGCCAAAGCGCCGGCCACCGAAGTCACCGCCCTCAAGGTCACCCCACAGGATGTCCCGGTCGTCCGCGAACACATCGCCCAGACCCAAAGCTCGCGCGAGGTAAGTATCAACGCCAGGGTCAACGGATTCCTGGACAAGCGGGTTTATAAAGAAGGCTCGATGGTTAAAGAGGGGCAGACCCTCTTTCTGCTGGATCACAAGCCGTTTAAGGTGCAGCTCGATCAAGCCAAGGCGGCTCTGGCCATGCAAGAGGCCTCCCTGGCCACGGCCCGGTCGAATCTGGCTCGGGTAAAGCCGCTGTCCGCCTTGAACGCCCTGTCCAAAAAAGACTTAGATGATGCCACCGGCCAGTTCCAGACCGCGTCCGCCGCCGTCGAGCAGGCCAAAGCCCAGGTCGAAACAGCCAAACTCAATCTCTCCTATACCACCATCACCTCGCCGGTGGCCGGCGTTTCCAGTTACGCCAAACAAACGGACGGCACCTACATCAATGAGCAAACCAGTCAACTCACCACCGTGGCCGTGCTCTCACCCATGTGGGTTAACTTCAGCATGTCTGAGAACGAGATACAAAAATTTCACGATGAGATAGCTAAAGGACTGCTCAAACCGCCGCCGGGGCTCAATTTTGAAGTAGAGGTCATTCTGGTCGACGGTTCCCGGTTCCCCCACACCGGCCGGATCACCTTTGCCGAACCTTCCTATAACGCCCAAACCGGGACCTTCCTCCTCCGGGTCAGTGTGGACAACCCGGGCAAGGGGATCCTGCGGCCCAACCAGTACGTCCGGGTCCGGTTAATCGGCGCTATTCGGCCCAATGCCATTTTACTACCCCAGCGGGCCGTGCAACAGGGACCCAAGGGACAATTTGTTTGGGTGGTCAACAAAGACAATCAGGCCGAGTTCCGCCCGGTCGAGGTCGGCGAGTGGCACGGCAATGACTGGTTCATCAATAAAGGCTTAAAGGCCGGAGAGCTGGTGGTGGTGGACGGCAGTGTCACCCTGCGGCCCGGCGCGTCGGTGGCGGTGAAACCCTATGTCGCCCCCACGCCCACGTCCATACCCACACCGACACCTGTGAACACCGGTCTTCCGCCCACCGCGGCCGGAGGGAAAAGCGCAAGTTAAGATTC
>JADFXK010000401.1 GCA_015233625.1 Deltaproteobacteria bacterium
ACAAGAGTTGAAGGAGCCGAAAGCCCAGGTGGCGGCTATCGGCCTGGCCGGTGAAAACAGGGTCTATTTTGCTTCCATCGAGCAGGGCAGGTCCAGCGCCAGCCGACTAGGCATAGGTGCCGTTATGGGCGACAAAGGGCTAAAGGCGATTGCCGTTCGTGGTACAAAGGACATCAATATCGCCCGCCCGGCTGAATTTATGAAGCTTTGCAAAGAAGTGCTGGATTATATAGGAGTCCGAGAAGATAATCCGGTTCCGGGGGTAATGCCCATTTTAGCCGGACTGGGGTCACCGCAAGAGATGAAACTCATCGATGAGGAATGGCACACCACCAATTTCATGTGGGGAAATTCCCGCACTCGGAGAAAAGATTTTTGGAATAAGGAAATCGAAGAGAAGTGGACGGGGACTCAAGAAAGTGTGCGGAAGCGGTTAATAAGTTGCTATAACTGTCCGTTGAAGTGCGGGGCAACAATTTCGGTCCCGGGAATTTCAACCTACATGATGAAATGCTTCTCGAAGCTTACTTATACTATGGCGGCCTATTCAGACCTGGATTTTGGGTTTAGAATCGCGCAACGGGCCACCGAGTATGGAGTGGACGGATTCTCGGCCCCACAAGTTATGGCTTTCGCCCTGGAGCTTCTTGAGGCCGGTATTTTGACCGATCAGGATTTTCAGGGAATGCCGTCCGATAACGAGGGAAAATTTTACTGGTTACTCGACAGAATTGTTCGGCGGGAAGGGATAGGCGACGTTCTGGCCAACGGCACTTACTGGGCGGCCCAACAGATCGGCCAGGGGGCGGATAAGTACGCTCATAATAACATTAAAAAACATGAGCAGTTGCCGCTTAAGCTGGGCATGCTGAATCCGGTTTATTTCCTTATGTATTGCACCGGCGAGAAGATAAACATCACCCAAATTGAAGGGCAGTTCCCCCAGGCGCCTTTTCCGACCAAAGAGGCCAGAGAAGAGTTTGTAAAGGATTGGATCCAGGTGCCTGATGACAAGTTTAAGCAGTATTTGCTGGACTGGGAACTACGCGGAGAACGCTCCAATCCATATTACCCAACTGTTCAAATGTCTTGTGAAATCGTTGACTGGCAAGAGAGGATGCACTACATTGATGACGCCCTCGGGACGTGCGCCGGCTTGTCGTCATTTCCGCTGAAGCCTCCCTATCATATACACAATTACCCGGCTTTTATCTCCTCAGCCACCGGGATCGATATGGATGAAGCCGGACTAACGAAAGTAGCCAACCGGAATCGAACCTTACTTAGAGCCTTTAATGTGAGGAGAGGTCTGAGACGAGCTGATGAGATGGTGCCTGAGGACCATTGGAAAAAAAGATTTCCGGAGCTTGAAACTAAGCTCTTAGATGAATATTATAAATTTAAGGGGTGGGATAACCAGGGTATTCCTACTAAAGAGTCTTTGCATGAATTGGATTTGGACTACGTCGCCGAAGACTTGGAACAAAGAGGAGTTATAACCAGTGAGCAAAGTTAAAAAAAAAGTCAAAGTCATCAAGGTCGATGTTGATAAATGCAACGGCTGCCGGGCATGTGAGATGATCTGCTCCGCCTTTCACGCTACGCCGAAATATAGCAGCAATAATCCGGCCCGGTCTCGGATTAGGCTGATTCGTGAACCACTAAGAGACGTATATCTTCCGGTATACGCGGGTGAGTATACTCCAGCCGAATGTATGGGCCGGGACAAGTACGTGATTGACGGAAAGGAATACGAGGAGTGTGCCTTCTGTCGGGCTTCCTGCCCGTCCAGAGATGTTTTCAAAGAACCCGATTCCAAGCTCCCTTTAAAATGCGATATGTGTGAAGACGATCCGGCCCAACCAGAGCCTTTGTGTGTTCAATGGTGCATAACCAAAGCCCTGACGTACGAAGAAAGAGAAGAGGAAGTAGAAGAAGAAGAGAGACTGGGCGATCTGGAGACAGGATTGGGATCTTTGGCAGGCAAATATGGTTTACAGGAGATAATGGATACCGTCGCCCGAATGGCCATGTCAAAAAAGGGCTAAACCGCTAAGACGAAAGAAAAGGATTAATAAAAACAGTGGAGACTGTAGCCCCCTACAAAGAGATCATCGAGGTCATAAAAGCGAACGGTGGAGACGCCTTCAAATTATGCTTCCAATGCGGATTATGCGATGCTGTTTGCCCCTGGAACAGGGTTAGAAATTTTAGTATGCGCAAGATAGTCCGCGAGGCTACGTTCGGTTTGACGGACATCGAACGTGAAGATATCTGGCGTTGTACTACCTGCGGTAGATGCCCTCAGAAGTGCCCCAGGGACGTACGGCAGATAGAATCCGGGGTAGCCTTACGCCGGATCGCCACGGAATATGGCGTTTTCCCAAAATCTGTCCGCCCTATCCGCACCATCAGTGGAAGCCTCGTCGGCGAAGGCAACCCTTTTAGTGAAGAGCGCAAAAATAGGGCGAAGTGGGCGGAAGGTCTGGCTGTAAACACGTTCACCGAGGGGATGGACATTTTATATTTCCCCGGCTGCTACCTCAGTTATGACCCCAGATTAAAAAAGGTAGCTAAAGCCACAGCCAAAATCCTCAACTCGGCGGGAGTAGATTTCGGGATACTGGGCGAGCAGGAGAATTGCTGCGGAGAGAGCATCCGCAAGACGGGCGATGAGGACTTATTCAAACGCTTAGCCAGGGAAAATATCAAGACTTTTATCGAAAACGGGGTTAAGAAAATTCTTGTCTCTTCCCCTCATTGCTACCATACCTTCAAAAACGAGTATCCCGAATTTATGGTGCACTTTGATATTGTCCATATTTCCCAGTACTTATTGCAGCTTATTAACGATGGACGGCTTCAGATCACCAAGGAATATGGGAAGAAAGTTGCTTACCATGACCCATGTTACCTGGGTCGACACAATGGCATATATGACGAGCCCCGAAATGTTTTAAAGAAGATACCTGGTTTAGAACTGATTGAGATGCCTGATGCCCGTGTAGATAGTCTCTGTTGCGGCGGGGGTGGAGGCAGGATTTGGATGGAAACTCCAAAAGGTGAAAGATTCTCTGACCTGAGGCTGGAACAAGCTATCGGGGTCGGGGCTGAGGTACTGGCTACTTCCTGCCCCTATTGCATCGCTAACTTTGAAGACAGCCGGTTAACCCTGGATGTTGTTGACACTCTGGAAGTTAAGGACATCACGGAAATCATCGCTGAAGTTATTTAGGGAACAAAAAACCTGATGAGGACATAGAAAAGTGGAAAAAGAACCGGTTCAAGGACAGCTTCTAAAAAGTCTGGCGGGCAGTAATTTTGGAGATGTTATGGTTGTCGGCGGGGGGATCAGCGGTATCCAAGCCTCTCTTGATCTGGCCACTGCAGGTTTTAAGGTTTACCTGGTTGACAAAGCGCCGAGTATTGGGGGCCACATGGCTCAGCTCGACAAGACTTTCCCGACCAATGACTGCTCTTTGTGAATACTCGCACCTAAACTGGTCGAGGTCGGCCGGCATCCTAACATAGAGGTCCTGACCTACACTGAAGTTGACAGTGTGGCCGGGGAAGCAGGAAACTTCAAAGTAACGCTGATTAAAAAGCCCAGATACATTAGAGAGGACAAATGCACGGGTTGTACTACTTGCGTAGAATACTGCCCGGTGAAATATCCTGATCAATTTAATCAGGAAATATCGAAAAACAAAGCC
Source organism: Deltaproteobacteria bacterium (assembly GCA_015233625.1). Taxonomy (GTDB): domain Bacteria; phylum Desulfobacterota; class JADFXK01; order JADFXK01; family JADFXK01; genus JADFXK01. The sequence continues at coordinate 3,714 of JADFXK010000401.1, forward strand.
GTACATATATACTTTGCCCAAGCCATTCCCCTTGTCGCGTATATTGACGAAAGCTGTCTTTACCTGAAAGACAAGAAATGTCGTATTTGCGAAGCAGTATGTAAGAATAAGGCCATAGATTTAAGTCAAACGCCGGAGAAGGAAGAAGTAAAAGTAGGGGCGATCATTCTGTCTCCGGGATTTGAGCCGTTTGATCCTAAGGTGAGGGATGAATATCGCTACGGAAAGTTTCAAAACGTGGTGACCAGTATGGACTACGAACGGTTGATGTGCGCTACCGGGCCATACGAGGGTGAGATACTGCG
>JADFXK010000402.1 GCA_015233625.1 Deltaproteobacteria bacterium
CGCGCTTAGGATATGGGATTTCTATCTGTCGGGTCCGGAATAAACGGTCAATTTCAAAGCGCAGTTCCGATTCCACCCCTACGGCATGTTGAACGGAGGTCCACACGCGAAGCTTGAAAACAAGAGCGCTGTCAGCGAAGTCGGCAAAAAGAACATCCGGTTTCGGTTCACGGAGCACCAGCGGATGTTTGTCTGCCGCTTCCAGCAGGGCGTCCTTGACTAAATCTACGTCGACGCCATAGGCCGCGCCGATGCTGATGCTGCGGCGTACCCGCATGTCCTTGAAACTCCAATTGGTTAATTGGTTACTGATTAAATCCGAATTGGGGATAATTAGCGAGGCGTTATCCCAGGTCTGGACCACCGTCGACCGGACCCGGATATTCTTCACTGTTCCTGTAACACCCTTAATTTCTATCACATCCCCCACCTGGATGGGACGCTCGAACAGGAGAATAATGCCGCTGACGAAATTGTTGAAAATTGTCTGCAGACCAAACCCGAGTCCCACGCCCAGAGCACCGAATGCCAGGGCCAGAGAAGTCGCGCTTAAACCCAGGGCATAAAAGGCCGAGATGATCCCAAAGGCCCAGATGGCATAACCCGAGACACTGGCCATCGACTCCTGAACGCCTAAGGCCAGGCCGCTCTTGGCCAGAAGTGTTTTAAGGAAGAATCTCCGCCACAATCGTGTCGCCGCGTGAGTAAACAACAGGACCAGGAAAGCTTGCACAAATCCCAAAAGACTCAAATTCATGCCGCCCAGCGGAATGGCATAAGTCATCACCTGGACAAAACCCACAGCCACGGCTTCTTTTCCGCCCCAGGCCAGAATGACTAAAGTCAATACTGCTCCGAGCCAGGCCACCCAGGAAAGTCGTAGCAGGAGCCACCGGATGGGCAGGGACTTTTCTTTGTCTTCGGTGGTCTCGGATTCGGACATCTTTTTGAAGTCTCGTTCCTCCTCTCGAATGATAAAGAATATCAAGCCGCCCCACAGCAGCACCGACGAGGTTAGACCCCAACATATATACCAGCGCAAGGCCAACTGGCCATACCCGGATAGTTCCAAAAAAGCACCCGCCCCGACGATAAAGTATCCCAGTCCGGCTAAGGTGGTTCGCCAATTCAATGAGTGTGACTGCTTCTCGGTGGCTGGAGCATCACCTTCCCGAATCAAAACTCGCCCTAGATAGATACTCCAGCCCAGGAATCCGAACTCAAAGAGCAGCCGACCCAACAAGAGGAGGGCCCCAGCGCCGCCCAAGAGGCTGAAAGCTGCAGTGTAACCTATGGCAAAAATAAAAGAAACACGCAACATCAGCCGTAACAGGTGGGTCAACCGAACCGACACCTGATGGTGTTCACCTTCATTCCATAACGTCAGGAAATCGAGCCACCATTTACATAATATCCAGATCAGCAGGACATCGCAGACTGCCCGAAGAAAGGGAACCGATGAAGACACAAAAGGCAGCATCGAGTATAAATATAGGGCCAGGGTGGTTCCCAACAAAGGGAAAGAACGGTAAAATATCCGCAACGCCAATAATCGCCAGCGATCTCGGCCAAAAAACGGTTGTTGTTCCAAACTGACCAAGACCCGGACCAGCCGACGGAAAATGGCCAGGATAATGACCAGCAGCAGGACGGTGGTAATATACAAGAATCCGCCGGAGACAAAAAAATCTACAATCTTTGCCGGCTCCAGATCACGAGTTAAGAGCAAGCGCAGCCGCTTGACCAATCCATTAATCTCTTCTTGAATTTTGACCCAACCCAAGGCCGCGGCGGGTCCATCTTTTCTCTTAAAAATTTCTTCTTCTTTCCGTTCCTTAATGATTGCATCGTATTTTTTGGACATGGAGGCAACGGCATCTCGCGTCTCTTCCCATTTAACCGTCTGGACGGCGTGGAACTCAGCCAGTTTTTGAAGTAGTCCGGTCTTGTTAGTCAGGATATCTTTAAGGGATTTCAGCCGTTGAATGAGAGTAACAATGGCTTTGTCCTTGGAGTTGAGGGTACTGACCTCCAACAACTGGTTCTCGTTGAGGTGATATTGCTCGTCGGTCTGTTTGCGTAACTGATCAATATTTTTAGTTTGTTCGGAAAGCTGGTTAATCCGTTCGGTCATCGTGTCCAATGCCTGTTGCTGTTCCATCCGGGCTTTGTCCAGCTTTTCGATCTCCGAATCCGCGGCCAGAAGCATGGCGCTGTGCGCGGGGATCATTTGTTTGATACTTCCCAATTCGGTGATCATATTCTTTTCGGTGGCTTTAAGACCCGTTAACTGAGCTTTCAGTTGTTCGACTTTTCCCTTTTCCTCATTTAAAGTCTTTTCAATAGACTGCATTAAGTTGAGGTAAGGTGACTGGTTGGCCGGATTTACCGGGGTAGCCGTCGGGGTCGCGGCTATGGCCGGATAACAATAGCTGATGAGCAGCATTACCGCCCAGCAGGCGAGAACAACGATTTCTAATCGGCAGTGTTTGTGACAATTCAACGGCAAGACTCCTCCCAAATAACAATAACCATATCAAAAGATTATGATTAAAGGACCAGTAGTCAACCTTAGCTGTGGCGACTAGTCGCGACCCAGGTAGATCAATAGTAATCCGATGATCATCCCGATCAGTCCGGAGAATCTCAATTCTTTATCCGGTAGTGCGATCAATTTGGTTAACCAATTCCGCATATTAACGGGAAAGGCTAAGTAGGGGAGCCCTTCCAAAAATAGAGCCAACCCCAAAACCATCAGGAACAACTTCATATTTATGACCTCAAGAGAAATAGACAGACGAAAGGCATAACGCCAGGCTGACTATACACAAATTTTGTCGGGCTGCAAAGATTTTCTAGGATATGGGCCCGGCGAGGCCGACTGATGTGACGATATCGGGAATATTCTTTTGGCCGCATAGCGAACGGTTCAAGCACCCACAACCCATTAAAGAAGTCGTTTTGTTTCGGATCTGGCCGACAGGCGAAGATATTTGCCCGGTCAGGTGACCAACGTATGGCTTAGAGCCACTATAAATCATTACAACGTTAACTCTCCTTTCTCTTGACATAACCAAAAATATATCATATTACATTGGGTGATCCTAGTGTCTGAGCATATAATGAACTTGAAAAAGATGAGCGCATGAGCTGAGTGTTGCTCATTATAATGTAGAAACCAGATGTAAAATCGCCCCCCTCGTTTATACGATGATTAACAAATTAACCGTGATTACACTTAGTAGGCTATAACCATCGCCCCCATAACCTTCATAATCGGTCAATCAATCTGCGTAATCATAGCCAATCTGTGTAATTAAAGCTCAAACTTAAGGAAATCATTCATAGCCATTGAAATCTAAGTCAAGAATCTGCTCATGTGGAGGAATCCTATGAAATCCCGCCGTATTCGTTCCCTTGTCCTTGTCGTTGCCGTGGTTATGGTCCTCTGCCTCATGATTTCCGGCCTCGCTCTGGCTGGGGCCAATCACTGGACCACCAATGGTCCCTACGGTGGCAATATTTATGCCTTGGCCGTGGACTCGGCTGGGACGGTCTATGCCGGCACCGGCATCAATCATGGTAGCACCGGCGGCGGGGTGTTCAAGACGACTAACGGTGGGACGTCGTGGATCCAGACCGGCCTGATTAACACTACTGTCATGGCCTTAGTGGTCGACTCGGCCGGAACTGTCTATGCCGGCACCAACGGCAACGGGGTGTTCAAGACGACCAATGGTGGGACGTCTTGGACCCCGATCAACACCGGCCTGACCAACACTACTGTCATGACCATAGTGGTGGACTCGGCCGGGACAGTCTATGCCGGCACCAACGGCAGCGGGGTGTTTAAGACGACCAATGGTGGGACGTCGTGGACCCAGATCAACACCGGCCTGGCGAACCGGGCTATCGTCACCTCCGTCACGGCCGTCGCCGTCGGGACCGCCGAAGCGGGGACCGGAAGTGGGGGGGGCAGGGGAGGCGCCGAGGGCAGGGGGGGGGCCAAGCCGAGC
>JADFXK010000403.1 GCA_015233625.1 Deltaproteobacteria bacterium
AAGAGATGGACAAATCAAATGAAGTTTTTGACCAGTTAGTCAAAGAGGTGGGGCTGTTGGTCAACGAATTGAAAGAATTTATCTCATAAAGGATTTCCGTTGCAAGATGAACGAGGAGCAGAATGATTTTACCTTAACCCCTTTAGGACCTATCCTGGAGGGCCACAGTCATCCGAACATGGAACCTTGCATTTACTTAGACTTGCGACGAAAACCCCGAAAGACACCATTGCCTCGCCGCAGAGATTCTCCGCTTGAACTTGGGCAGAGCGATGCGTAATCAAAATGATAGAAATCTAAAATAGGCGACTATAAATATTCATATACTTTAACACATAAGTGTATCATCCAAAGCCGTTATCACAAAAGAAATGATGAGACCTCACATTCTGTTTCTTTCAATAAAGTCATAATAGGTGTCGTCCTTGGAGCAACGGTTTTGGCATCTATTTTCTTGGGGGGCTACCTTAAACACAAAAGTGTCCTTGCATGCCAGACGATCATCGATATAGAGGAGAATTTGTTAATGGCTACAGAAGGAAATGAGCAAATTATACTGCCGGATGGCTCTCGCTATGAAGGTACATTTGAAAATGGAAAAAAAGAAGGAAAAGGGGTTCTTACAACCCCGGACGGTAGCTGCTATGAAGGAGGATTTAAGAATGATAAGAAGGAAGGCGATGGGATATATACATGGATAGACGGTGCTCGCTATGAAGGAGGATTTGTAAACGGTCAGAAGGAAGGTAAGGGTGTTCTTACAGCCCCAGACGGTATTCGATATGAAGGAAACTTTAAGAATGATAGACTGGAAGGCAAAGGCGTCTATGTATACCCAGACGGTCAACGTTATGAAGGAACATTTGTGAATGGTCAGAAGGAAGGAAAGTGGGTTCTTACGACCCCAGATGGTCGCCACTATGAAGGACATTTTAGGAATGGGAAAGAAGTGAAATAACATTTATTTTCGATAGTTGGCCTTGGCAAATGTAACTGGTGAATTGATGATCGATATTCTTGAATTTTATCATAACATAACGTATTTATTTAAAAAATTATACTATCTGTCAGAATTGAGAGAACCGCACCGGGTACCACTGATAGATTGTGTCTTAGACTACTGAAGACCATTACTTGGAGCTAATGAGGCCAAAATACGAGGATATTTGATTGGTTTCTAATCTAACCGAAATAGACCATCTCAGGTCTTGGTATGAAAGCGGTAAACTCTTGTGGTCTGGAGGGTAAGGCCACAGAGCTACCCATTCGATATAACAAGAACCATTATTGTGAACCCAGGTTAGCGTCAGGCATACACCTTTCCTTTAATAAGTGTCAATAACTCCATAACAAAACCCTTCATCTGTTCAGCCTGGGCATTTAACTCTTCCGAGGCAGACGCCGATTCCTCAGCATTTGCAGCAGTTTGTTGGGTAACTGCATTCATTTCGTTCACCCCTCCGGTAATTTGAGCAATACCTTCTTCCTGTTCTTTAGATGCTGCCATAATCTCGGCAACCAACTCAGCAACCTTTTTGGATCCACCTGCGACTTTTAAGAGGGCGTCATCGGACTTCTTAACCAATTCCGTACCGACGTTGATTTTCTTAACGGTGTCTTCAATTAAACCAGCGGTATTCTGGGCGGCTTGAGCAGCGCGCAGCGCCAGGTTACGGACCTCATCAGCCACAACCGCAAATCCCGCTCCTGCTTCTCCTGCCCGAGCAGCTTCCACCGCAGCATTTAGTGCCAGGAGGTTGGTCTGGAAGGAAATCTCATCAATGGTCTTAATAATTTCTTGGGTTTGGTCGCTGGATCTGGATATTTCTTCCATTGATGAGATCAATTGATGCATAGAAGACATTGCTTCTTCCACAATCTTGAAAGTCTCCGCCATAGAGATATTCGCCTGGCTGCAATTCTGAGCATTCTGTCTGGCCATGGATTTAATTCCATCTAACGCAGAGGACGTTTGCTCAATGGCGGCTGCCTGTTCGGAAGCCCCTTCCGCCAGGTGCTGGCTGGCCGAGGAAACCTGACTAGACGCGGCGGCTACCTGGTCGGCGCCTGAAGATAGTCCTTCGATAACGATGTTGAGGGGTCTGCTAATGGATAAACTGAGAAGAACCCCTAACCCCAATGATAGGATGAAACCTATAATCATTCCTGCCAGGGAAACCGCTCTGGCTACCCTTTCATGCTCTTTAGACTTTTCCACTAGTGATTCTGCCTGCTTATTAGTCATTTCAATCAAGCTACCTAAGAGAGGAAATGTCTCCTTCTGCTTCTCAAAAAGAACCGTCATAGTCTGTCTATTCATTTGCTTATAGAGCTTCTCCGCCTTAGATGCTTCTGTCTTTATGGCAGAAAAATGTCTTACAATTTCCGTAGATAAGGGGATTAATTGCTTAAAATAAGCCGTTGCCGCCCCCTCCTGATCACCATTCTTGACCAGACCCTTAATCTTCTTAACCGTCTCATGAAAAGCGTTATGTGATGTGATAACCGCAGTTAATATCTCTTTGATTCTATTGTTTTCACTTTTGAATTCTGATAAGAATTTTCCAAAGGCGCACATAGTGGGGTCTTCACCACCCTCAAACGTGTTCTTGGCAAACACTGCTTGAGCAACCTTATTAAATAGCAAATAATGATCTCCTACGAATCTCTCTATGTTTGCAATCAACTCATGTGGGTCACCAGTCTTTTCAAGCTCACGACTCAGTGCAAAAAAAGTTTCGATTTCAGCCTGATACGATTTCCATGATTTGACAAACTTTTTATAAATGATATCCTCTTCCGTGGAGCGCGGTAAGGACTCATATTTCTTCCAAGCCGAAGTATAGTTCTCCCGTTCTTTCACGATATTGCTGTACTGCCGATCCCTCCCTTCTTGATCCAACTCTGGATTCAACAATGTTCGCTGTGCAGCCCTAATGGATTCAACGGCGACCTTGAACGTAAGCAAGGATTGGACACTAGGAAAAGTATTCGTGCCCACCCTATTCAAATCTTCACTAAGTTCGGCTGCAATTTTGAACCCCGTAATTCCAACCAGTAACGTAACAATTGCACCGATTAGGAACCCCCCGATCAACTTCGTGCTCAACTTCACTGGTTTCATTAGAAGCCTCCGCTAAGGTACAGATAATATTACAACTGCTTGTCTATCCTTGTCTGAGGAATCATGATTGACTTCTATCTTATTTTCTAATAGATTATGCGACGGTTGATGTTGATCTGACATGGGTCGGTCCCCTTGTTGGCTCCTCAAAGCCTGCTTCGGGTATTTCTTGGGTTGTCAACGTCTGCAATCGGTTTATCCAGGTGATCAAGAATCGGATCTATTTTTTGTCCGGCGCTCCTACCTATGTCGATGATCTTCTTTCCTCCAGGATAGTAAACGTGTTCATATTGGGTAATTTTCTCAAGTTGAGAGGTAATTTCAGCCATTCGCTTAATTTCCTGTCTTATAGTGACCAGCTCCTCCATCCAGGGACCTTCTTTGGGGATCTCTTCAAGCAACATTTCCGAATATCCCAGTATTACCTGCATTGGCTGGTTCATTTCATGACATACAGCCTCAGCCATCTCCAGGACACCCTGTAGTTTAATATGCCGGTGTTTTTCTTCCTCTGCCTTTACGCGGTCGCTGATGTCTCCCAAAAAGCTTAAGGTAGCCGGTTTCCCTTCCCAATCAATCAGTACCGAGGTTCCCTCAACCCATTTGATAATACCTTGGGCGTCAATGATCCTAAAGTTAAATGGGTCGGTCATAGAAGCACCGGAAAGCCTTCTATTATATCGTTCTATTAACCTCTCTCGATCCTCAGGGTGGACATGATCGACAAAAGGTTTACGCAAATACTCCTCTTCTGAGTATCCCGATAGTTCAATTGTCCGGCGATTAAAGAACTTGATCATATCATCTTGGGTAACTACAATGACGTCATTTGAGTTTTCAACGAGTTGGCGGTACCGGT
>JADFXK010000404.1 GCA_015233625.1 Deltaproteobacteria bacterium
GTCCAGGTGGCTGAAGAAGAAGATTTGGATTACCTTGAGGAAGAGCGTCCCCAGAAATACGTACTTAATCGGGGCGACGGAGACGGGCAGACCGCACCCCAACCGGTGCGTCGAAAGGACCGCAAAGTCGGCCGGAATGAGCCCTGTCCTTGTGGCAGTGGAAGAAAGTTTAAGAAATGTTGCGGGAGAGGGCAATGATAGACCAGGTTACCGGATTTAAGGCCGCCGCCATCCGAGCCGGCCTAAAAAAACAGTTGGATAAGACCGACATGGGCGTAATTTTCTCGGACACCCCGGCCACCGCCGCGGCCGTATTCACGACCAGCCGGGTCAAGGCCGCACCGGTAGAACTGTCCATGTCCCGGATCGGCTCCGGCCAATGCCGGGCGGTGCTGATTAAAGCCGGCAATTCCCACGCCTGACCCGGTCCGGCCGGGCTTAAGGATGCCGAGGAACTGACCGCATTACTGGCCGACAGGTTGCACATCGAGACCGGGTCGGTATTGGCCGCTTCCACGGGAGTGATCGGCGCCCGGTTAAATAAGGAGGCCATGACCGCGGCCATCCCAAAACTGGCTGAGTCCCTGCATCCCGGCGGCCTGACCGAGGTGGCTGAGGCCATGATGACCACAGATACGGTCAAAAAAACGGTGTTTAAAGAGATAAACCTGGGCGGGGTACCGGTCCGGATGTTTGGGATGGTCAAGGGTGCCGGCATGATTCGTCCCGATATGGCTACGATGCTTTGTTTTGTGGTCACCGACGCGGCGGTGGAGGCCGAATTTCTTAATCGGGTGTTGCGGGAGGCGGTGGATGCCTCTTTCCATCGGATCACGGTGGATGGCGATACCAGCACCAACGATACGGTCCTGGTCATGGCCAATGGCCAATGTGGCGGCCCGGTGATTGATGGCGCCTCAGGCTCCCTGGGCCTTCAATTTGGTCAGATGCTGCAGGAGACACTGGTGGAGCTGGCGGAAATGGTGGTGAAAGACGGCGAAGGCGCCACCAAGCTGGTCAGGATTATTCTCCAGGGGGCCAGAGATGACGCCCAGGCCAAAGCCGCGGCTATGACCGTGGCCGAATCGTCACTCGTCAAGACGGCGATTTTTGGCCAGGATGCCAATTGGGGCCGGATAATGGCGGCCTTAGGTCGATCAGGGGCTGAATTTGACCCGGACATGACCGACATTATGTTTGATCAGGTCAAACTGGTATCTCAGGGAAGCTGGGCCGGGGCTGAGGCGGAACGGGCCGCGACGCATGTGCTGCAGCAGCCTGAATTGACCATCACCATAGATATTAAGGCGGGCCCGGCGGCATTCACAGCCCTGACCTGCGATTTATCAATCGATTACATCAAAATAAACGCCGACTACCGGTCGTAACCGGGCGAACCGGGTGCGGATCGTAGAAAGGTAAGTCCAAGAAGCACGACCTCAAGGACACAGAGAGACAAACGTGAGCGCAGAATCGTTCCCGGCGGGTCAGTCAAAGGATAAAGAAATCTCTGCGGCATCGGAGTAATGCTTTTTTGTCGAATTTTAGGAGAATGGATGGCGGGTAGAATACTAGCCCTAGACGTAGGGACCAAAACCATCGGCGTCGCGGTAAGTGACGAATTGGGGATTATCGCCCAGGGATTGACCACTATCAGGCGCCGGGACGAGCAGGCGGACCTGGCCCAGGTGGCCGCCATTGTGGATGAATACCAGGTCAAAGAGGTCGTGGTCGGGTTACCGTTCAACATGGACGGGAGCATTGGTCCCTCGGCTAGGCTGGTTTTGGCCCTGGTGGAACAATTGATCAGTTGCTTGAGCGTTCCGGTGGAGACCTGGGACGAAAGATGGACCACCGTGGCCGCCGAGCGGACCTTGATTGAGGCAGACGTCCGCCGGGAAAAGCGTCGCAAAGTGATTGACAAAGTGGCTGCCACGTTCATCCTTCAAGGCTATTTGGATGCGGCCGCCAACCGGAATAGGGACAAAGAGCGGTGAAGAGAAAGTTGATCTTCGGGCTGGTGGGGCTGGTTTTTTTACTGGTTGGTGTACTTTTGGCTGTCTGGTTGGTTTTGTTTTCCACCACCCCAACGGCTAAAGAGGGTCCCTCCAGGATCGTGCTGATCAAGAAAGGGACCGGGATTACCAGTCTGGCCGGACAGTTGACTGCCGAAGGCCTGATCGGATCCAGAAATTTGTTTGTGGTGCTGGTCGGGTTAACCGGGCAGAGGGGGAAAATCAAGGCCGGCGAGTATGAACTCAGCCCGGCCATGAGCCCCCAGCAGATATTGGAAATTCTGGTGCAGGGCAGGGTGTTCATTCACCGGGTGACCATTCCTGAAGGTTTTACGGCCAGACAGATTGGTCTTCGACTGGCTCAGGAGGGTTTGATATCGGAAAAGGCGTTCATGAGCAAGGTCAATGACGCCGCCTACGCCGCTTCGTTGGGGATGCCCGGCCCGACCCTGGAGGGGTACCTTTTTCCAGATACCTATAACCTGACCCGGTCCCAGACTGAAGACGACATCATCAAGGTGATGACCGACAGGTTCAAAAAAGCCTTTGCCCGGTACCAGGCCAGAAAAGCCCCGGTCAACTTGACCCTCCGGCAGGCCGTAATTTTGGCCTCAATTATCGAAAAAGAGACGGGCCAATCTGAAGAGAAGGCCAGAGTGGCCTCGGTCTTCACCAATCGCCTGGTTCGGGATATGCCGCTTCAAAGCGACCCTACGGTCATCTACGGATTGAACGACTATGACGGGCACCTGACCAAGAGACAATTGACCTCCGACACTCCTTACAACACCTATACTCGAAAGGGACTCCCGCCGACACCAATTGCCAATCCCGGCCAATCTTCGCTCGAAGCCGTGTTTTTTCCGGCCAAAGGGCAAGATCTCTATTTTGTCTCCAAGAATGACGGCACCCACTACTTTTCCCGCACCTTGCAAGAACATAATCAAGCTGTTTTAACCTACCAGAAAAACCGGGGTGAATAGGCAGGGGTTAGAATGGCAAAGCCCAATTTATTTAGACGGCTCCAACCCGGGCGGGATTGTTCAAGTCTACCATTGTGACTGGACCATCGGTAGGTACACGGCGAAAATGGTTCCTTGCCCCGGTTTGGAATCGACCACAATCCGGCCCGAGTAGTTTTCCACAATTCTCAGGCTGATGGCCAACCCCAATCCCGTCCCCCGCTCTTTGGTCGTGAAAAACGGAATAAACAGACTATCCAGATCATCCGGGGCAATGCCTTCTCCGGTGTCTTTCACCTCAAGCACGGCGGTGGGTACTTCATGCCCAAGATAAATGGTCTTTTTTTCATCTTCCCTGGTCCTTATGGTAATGGTGCCGCCATCAGGCATGGCGTCTGTGGCGTTAGCCAACAGATTCCAAAGCACCTGCCTGAGCTGTTCGGGATCAATGTCGACCACCAGTCGCGGCGTCAGGTCGGACTTCAGGGTGATCATCCGATCCAAGCTGGTTGAATTATTATATACATCTAGTGTTTCAGCCACTACCTGGGAGAGATCGATAGGCACACCTTTGGGTAGATCCGGTTTCGACAAAAGAAGAAACTCTTCGACCAAATGATTCAGCCTATCCACTTCCCGGACCACAATGTCCATCAGTCTTTTATTTACCGGGGTTAAGTCGGTTTCGTTCTTTAGGACCTGGACGGAACCGCTAATCGAGGCCAGGGGGTTTCTGATCTCATGGGCCACCCCGGCGGCAAGTTCCCCGGCTACGGCTAACCGGTCAATTCTCTTGACATGTTCTTCCATCTCCTTGAAGGTGGTCCGGTCGTTAAAAAGCAATATCTGGCCTACCTGGCGCCCATTCGGGTCATACAACGCAGACTGAGAAAAGCTTAAGAATAGTCTCTGCCCTCCGGTCCGGGCGAATGGGACGTAATCCCGGCGCTGGTCAAGGGTAAGACCAGGGGGGATGGGCTCCGTGCGGATTAACTGGCCCAATCC
>JADFXK010000405.1 GCA_015233625.1 Deltaproteobacteria bacterium
ATGGTCGCACCTCGCTTGACCAGAGTCGGCCTGATCTCGTGTTTCCTGGGAATATGGCTCCGGGGGTTGATCACATTGGTGAAAACCATACTGGGACCGCAAAAGACATCATCTTCTAAAGTGACTCCTTCATAGACCGACACGTTATTCTGAATTTTGCATCCATTCCCGACGGTTACATTGGGGCCAACGATCACGTTCTGGCCCAGGTTACACCGCTCCCCGATCCTGGTTCCCGTCATCAAGTAGCTATGCCGCCAGATCTTGGTGCCCTGACCGATGACCACATCAGGGTCCACTTCTGCCGAAGCATGGACAAAATATCCTGTCCCTATCTCGGTCCATCCAGGTGGCTCCGGGCTCAACGAGACAGGGCGACCTTCCTCTAAAACCGCCTGACAGGCATTTAAGACCTGGAGCACTCTCAGGGCCTCCCGGGCGTCGGTCCGGGGGAGACGACGGGTGGCGATGCACTCCAGAAAATGTTGGCATTCTAGTCGCAATGGCTCCATTTCGGTTACCGGCACATTTTCCGCCTCAGCCCGGTGGGCCACCGGCACATTGCCCGGCCATTCTATATGATGGGCATACAGTTGCAGCTTTTCGGGCCAGGGGGCCAGATCATTAAACACAGCCATTTTCTTTTGACCCACTACGACCAGTTTTTGCTCCTTGAACGGGTGCAGCCAGGATACGAACAGGTGGGCCCGGACGCCGCTGGGGAATTTAAGGGCGCTGATGGTCACGTCGGCGATTTCCGGCCGGAGGTAGTTGCCTCCCTGCGCCCACACCTGGGTGGGCATCTCACCGGTCAATCCCAAAATTAGAGAGATGTCGTGGGGGGCAAAAGACCACAACACGTTTTCCTCCCGCCGTAGCTTACCCAAATTCAGCCGATTGGAATAAATGTATTGAATCTGGCCCAGTTCACCGGAGTCCACCAGTTCCTTGAGTTTCAAGACGGCTGGATGATACCACAAAAGATGCCCGACCATGAGCACGCGGCCATGTTGCCCGGCCAGGGCCATCAACTGTTCACCTTCGCGCGCGGACAGGCATAACGGTTTTTCTACATACACATCTTTGCCGGCCTTTAAGCAATCAAAAACTATGGCCGCATGGGTTTCGGCCGGTGTGGCCACGACAACTCCGGCTAGTTCAGGGTCATCCAATACTTCCCGCAAATCCGTCACCCCCTGTATTCCAGGGTAGGTCTCGAGCTGACTTTGCAGCGTGCTCGGGCTGGTGTCGCAAATGGTCCGCAAAGCGCCCAGTTGGTGAAAGTTGCGGACCAGATTTCGGCCCCATTGGCCGGACCCGACAACGGCCACCTGGGCCGGGGCGGGGACACTCGCATCATCCCTGTCTCTTTTTTTGGCTTTCTTCATATATATCAGATCCGATTATATGTTTTTGGCATAATTGGATGAACTTAGCAACTCCCTCCGGTCATTTCCAACGAAGCGAGAAGCCCTAATAGTCCTAACCTTCTTTCGGAATGGCCAGGTGGAGATCATTGGTTGTGGGGTTGCGGCCCAAGGTGGCCCTGGGCCCTTTCTTGTCTCTCTGCGTCCTCATGGTGATGTTCATTCAATGCCAGAGTTAACCCCGGCGCTTAATGCGTCTGACTTAAGCCTAGATTTAAATCGAAATCAGGAAAAATAGCAATAGGAAAAAGGGGTAGGCCCGATCAGGCCGGGATTTAACCCGGCAGACCAATGAATCTGATCCGAGGTAGGCCAACACACCGTTGACCTGGTAATTTCGGGCTAGCCGCTCATCCGGGTCACGGATATGTATCAGATTGGCATGTATTTCCGGACGACTCACACATCTTACTTATTTGACCAGGCGTGATCTGCCCATTGATATGATGGCTTGTAATCTGTATAGTTCTGATGTATGATAATAGATCAATCCTGGATTCGGCTGGAGGCGATGTGCCTCATTAAAGGAGATATAAGTAATGACCTTAGATACCGGGCCGCATCAATTTGAAATGGACGCCTGGATCAGTTGCGCTCCCTTTGAACGGCTGCTAAATGTGGCTATCCTCCAGGCTGAGGATGGCCGGGCCGTTTTGACTATGCCGTTCTTGATAGATTTTGCCCAGGGCGCTGGATTATTGCACGGCGGCGCCTTAGTCAGCCTAGCCGATACCGCGGTGGTCATGGCCATAAAGAGTCTCCTGCCGCCGGGCACCCATTTTGCCACCACCTCTCTGGAGGTTAAGTTCCTTAATCCGGTACGGCAAGGCACAGTCAAGGCCGAAGCTCAGGTGGTCAGCCGGGAAGGCAGAATCTTCCGGGGTGAGGCCACGGTCTATAATGATGCCGAGGTGCCTGTGCTCAATTTTTCATCAGTTTTTAAAGTGGCCCGAAATTCTGCAATTTTAGGTATAAAATTCAAAGACTTGGACTGAGGCGGACGAGACGTCGCCGCGGCCTGGTTTCCTTCTGGTTATAATTTCAAAACATTTTCATTGAATATCGGAATAATTTCTTAATATGGGCCATTATACTTCCGATCTCAAAAAGAAAAAGGGTTCCTTTTCCAAGGGCACTGCCTTCCTGGTGGCTTCAGACTCCCGTGATACCCACAAAACTGTCCCGGTAATCTTAACTTTCTTAGGATTTAAGCGACACTTATCCTGCAAATCAGGGATCGAAGCCTGGCGGTTGCTCAAGGGCGAGCAAGTGGATTTCATGATTTCCGAATGGTGCTTGCCGGATATGGATGGATTGCTCCTCCTAAAATTCATGCGGGTGGATGATTCATTTGATAACACGCCGGTTATTTTGGTGGTGGAAGAGATCACCAGGGAAAAGGTTATTCGGGCCGGCGAGGCCGGAGTCAACGCCATTATAGTCAAGCCTGTCACCATCAACGTGCTGCAGGAGAAGCTGGACGAGATATACGCCGTGTTTGACGACCCCAAGTCCAGACAGGCGGAAATACTTATGGAAGAGGCCAAGGAGTTTATGCTGGCCAACAAATATGATGAAGCTTTGGAAAGTTTCGAGAAGGTCCTGACCATATTTGAAAGTGCTGAAATTTATTATAATATCGGATTTATCATGGTCTCCCAGGGCAAATATGATGAGGCCCTCGCCGCCTTTCGGAAGGCCACCAAAATTAATGCGACCTATGTGGCTGCCTATAAAATGATGGCTCAGATCTACCAACGGTTGGGCCGGGATAAGGAAGCCCAGGACGCGTTTGAGTCGGCCGCGGAATTGTTGATGAATCAGGATATGTTTGATAGCGCCGAAAGGATTTATCAGGAAATTGTTAAAATCAACCCCGCCTCGGTTAATGTCTACAACACATTAGGGATTCTGTCCCGAAAAAGGGGCGATTTCAGAACCGCCATGAGTTATTACAAAAAGGCCCTCAAAGTTAACCCGGAGGATGAAAACATCTATTTCAACATCGGTCGCCTCCATATGGACATGAAAGAGTTTGATGAGGGTCGGGAAGCTTTTCGCCAGGCGCTGTTGTTAAACCCCAATTTCAAAGAGGCCAAAAACATGATCCGTTCCCTGGACATGGGGCTGAGCCTCTAACGAGTAAAAGGATCAGGCCCTTTGGAGTCTCCGCCGCAATCATCCAGCCTTGTCTTCCGCAATAAAAGCCTGTTGGCCTGGGTCACCTATGATTGGGCCTTTTCCGCATTCTCCACCAGTATTACCGCGGCCTTGCTTCCGGCCTATTTCGCCAAAGTCGTGGCCCCGGCCGAGGTGGTCATAAATCTGGCCGGGTTTACCTGGCGGACCCAGGCCGGCTCCTTGTGGGGGTATGCCGCATCGCTATCTCTCCTGTTAATCGCCTTATCCTCTCCCTGGCTGGGTGCCCTGGCCGATCAAACGAACAATAAGAAAGCATTTTTGCTCGGATTTGCTTACTTAGGGGCCTTGACCACCCCGTTTTTGTACTGGGCCAAAGAAGGGGCGGTCGGGCTGACGCTTTTTC
>JADFXK010000406.1 GCA_015233625.1 Deltaproteobacteria bacterium
AAGAGAATTTGCCGGGCGACGGCATCTATGCTCGATCTGTCGGGTGGTTCAGCAAAAAGGAGTTGGGCTAAATTGGCCCGTTCCAGGCACAAGTTTTGTCTGATCAGACTGACCTTGGGCAGGAAAGTTTCTCGGATCTCCTGGACCTTAAGTCGCTGTTCAGGAGTCAGATCCGGGATCAGATCAAGATATCCTTTGATGGGCGGGTTTTGGGGTACCCGTTTGAGATAGTAGTACACCAGGGTCAGCGTAGCCACGATTGTGACCAGCATGACCACCAGGCCGAAAGCTAATAACTGGATAGCCATGTTCAACCTCGTCCGGATTGTTCCAACAGTTTGAAATAGATGTAGCCCATGGAAAACGGCGGGAAATCGTTGAATTCATCGAGGGCCTGGGTGCTCGAAAATCTGGTTGCGTCCAGTAACCTGGTGAAACTCTGAACGGACCGCCCCAGTGACGCCAGGATCGATAGCCTTCCGGTCGCCGGACCTTCCTTGACCTCCACCATCCGGCCTAATTGCCGGGCAAAGTCGGCGGCCAGCTCAATCTCAGGCATTTCCCGCAGAGTGGCATCAATCTTTTGGAAATCTTGGAACATCTCGCGGCAGTCATCGCATTGACCGATATGGAGCGCCATCTGTCGTGACAGCTCGAAATCCAGCTCATGGTCCAGGTACGCGGAAATCTTCTCAGAGACTTTAGAGCATTGCATAAGGATACTCCCTAGTGCTGGCAAAAACATTTAAGCATAACCGGCTGATATTGGCCCGCTTCCGTAGTCGGGTAGCCCAACGTGCGGGGGATTCAGACAAAACATGGGGAGGCTACGGGGAACTCCCGATTGGGCCACGCATAAGTTGCCGCAACTGCTTGCGGGCTCTAAAGGTTAAGGACTCAACGCCGGCCAGGGAGATGTTCAATACCCGGCTGATCTCCAGGTAAGACAGATCTTCGTTCACTCGGAGCCACAAGGCCGCCCTTTGATTTTCCGGGAGCCGGTCCAGGGCGGCCATCAAGTCCTCTTCCAGTTCCCTCTGTCGGCCTCCCGCCTGGTCATGGGCTGGATATTCCAACTCGGCCGGGTCTACTGCGGACAAGTCGGAATGCGGGTAACCACGCCGCTTTTGACGCTTTAACTCGTTGGCGCACAGGTTGAAGGCGATGGTGAATATCCAGGTTGAGACTTTCCCTCTGGGTTCAAACTCTTCGGCTCCCTGAAATACTTTCAAGAACACTTCCTGAGTCAGGTCTTGAGCCGTAAACCGGTCTCGGACGTACCTAAAAATGAAATTCACGATGGGGTTCTGGTACTTTTTTACGAATAGTTCGAAAGCCGACCGATCTCCCCTTCCGATGGCCTTGATCGTATCGAAGTCGGTATCTTCCACAGGCGCCGATTCATGGCCGGAGGGTGCGGCGCCAGATTGTCGTTTTCTGACCACCATGGTAACTTACCAATTTTCCTGATTCTGTCCGACGGTGTCGACTGAGACGATGTCGCCTTAATTAGTTAAACAACTTAGACGGGGAAAACTCGCGGCCGGACGTGAAAAAAATGAGTTTGTTTTGCGGCGCCTCAGATGCTAAAATAATATATTTAATCTCCAAGCCAAACATTTTGGCGGAATCAACATCTTTTTGATCATAGACTGCGCCGCGGGCGCTAAATGAATCTCGACATTCCCGGAGCCAGAGAGTATACCCCTTAACCCAGTAGATTACCATAGCCACTAGAGCATATTAGAGTGAAAAGGTAAAGAAATTCCTCAGAGAGTAACAATTTGAATAGACACAGGTTACACAACGGCAGTGATTCCGGTGCCCCGGCCAAAACTGAGGAGAACCGGAATTTCTGAGGCACCAATCTGAAGACATTGATCACTGATTAACAACCAGGAACAAGCAACCAGGAACAAACAACAGTTTTTTGATGGATAGGGAACTTCATATGCTGGTCAAGGGATATTACGGCATTTCTTTAAAACCGTGCGGCCCACTGTTTAAAACCTCTCCTCTAACCGATGCGGTCTGGGCGGTCGATTTTAGATTGGATGCCGAAGTTACGCCATTGTTCCCCTTTATTAACGGCCTGACTGGGTCCGCCACCTTCTTCGAAGATCCTCCCTTTATCAGGTTTCTGTTGGACGGCTTTGTTTGTGGGCTAAAACCCAACAGCGGAGTGGCGGCGCCCTTTGTGGACCGGGCTCAAGCTCTGGAGTTTTTGGAGCGACTGATCGCCTTTCTTAATGATATTGATGTCCGCAAAGATACCCTGGAGCCGAATTACAGGCGATGGAACCCGGTGGTCCCGGTGCTTGATATCTTTAGGTTGCTGCCTCGAACAAACTGTCGGACATGTGGCTATGCCTCCTGCCTGGCTTTTGCCGCGGCCTTGAGCAAGCAGAAAACCGGACCGGATCGCTGTCCGGCCCTGGTCCGACCTCTGGCTGAGCAGGCCGTTTATCCGGTTGTTGATAGCCAGGGTCGGATCTTGTCTACGGTGGTCATTGACATCGATACGGCTAAGATCAGACGCGATATGCAAGAGCAACAGCAGTATATTGCCGGCCTGGAAAAGAAGTTGTCCGACCTGGCCCAGGCCGACGGGACCGGGGAAGAGATCAACCACCACTTACCGGCACCGCTGACAGACCGGGAAATGGAAGTGCTGCGACTCCTGGTTCGGGGGGCGACGAATAACGAAATCTCCCTCGGATTGGACATCAGCCCCCATACCGTCAAGAGCCACGTCATCCACATCTTTAACAAGATCGGGGTCAATGATCGGACCCAGGCCGCGGTCTGGGCCACCCGCCATCACCTGGTTTAGACCGACTCGGGTCGTCCTCATAAATACAAAAAAAGTGCCGCTATCCCCCATATGGGGGATTTTTTATTGGTCGGGTGCGTCTAAAATCGGGCCTGGATGTATAACCGGGAATGGTTCATCCGAGGTTGAAGATGCCCGACGTCAACCTGACCAAGCCGCCCGGGACAAGAAATGTCATCGAGCGGATTTCGGCTCATCGGAGCAATACTAACCCTGCCTGCTTTAAGGAGGATTATAATGAAATGTGATCATTGCCAGACGGATATAACCGAGTCGGAAGAGAGGGAGCATCTGGGGCGGACCCTGTGCGAGGATTGTTACCTGGATGCCTTGTCACCCACCAAGACCTGCGACCCCTGGGCAGTTTACAGCGCCACCTCGCTGGAACGGCATATGGGCCATCTGGCCGCGTTAACCTCGATTCAGACCGAGATACGGGGGGTATTAACTGAGGCGGGAGATGTGGAGGCCTATGCGCTGCTTCAAGCCCTGGGAGGCAAGGTGACTATGCCCCAGTTGGAAAGAGAGTTCGCCACCCTCAGACATATGGAAAAGGTCAGGGCGGAGAAGAGAGAAGGAAAGATATTCATCAGGCTCTTTTGACCAAAAACGAAGGAGAAAAGACATGGCTCGCATCGGTATCATTACCTGTTCCAACTGCACTCAGGAAACCAACTGTGCTTCAACCGTGTGCCTGGCCGATATGCGAAAGCGCCAGGGCCTTTTTGAACGTTATCCGGCGGACGAAGCTCTTGATCTGGTGGGGATCATTAGTTGCGCCGGGTGTCCGACTCTGGCCGCCCCGGAAAAAATACTTAAGAGAGTTCGCTCGGTGGCCGACTATAGGATCGACGCCCTCCACCTATCCTTTTGCATGACCGCAATCTGCCCGTTCATTACCAAATACAGCCAGGCCATTCAGGCCGAATATCCCGGCATCGAGATCGTCCTTGGAACTCACAAGCCGATAGACACGAAGAAGTTTCAAGCCGTGGTTAAAGAACTCCTGCACCCAACGGTCTGTCCGCCCCAAACCATGAATGACGCCATCAAAAGGAGTATAAAATTACCTACACAGCCGGAATAATAATGCCGCAACCAGACCAATGTCATCAGGCTCTATTGAC
>JADFXK010000407.1:0-465 GCA_015233625.1 Deltaproteobacteria bacterium
AGCGCAAGGCTTTTCACCGCGCCTGGAAACAGACTGTCATAATACCCTCTTGGGAGGAAGTAATAGATTCGACCCGGCCATAGCCGGCTGCCGGCAACACTTTTTTAAGATACCACCCAACTCCGGTGGTCTATTAGAGGTTAATATATGTCCACGCCACTCGCGCCTGGACGGCTGGGGTTAAGATAAACTTTTTCGATCAGTATCTTGACCACCTTTAGACACGGGCGGATATTCCGGTCAACAAGGTGCAGAAGAAACGAAGGATTCCGGGAGTATTGAATGGCAAAAATCAGGGTCAATCAACTGGCCAAAGAATTGGGAATGGAAAACAAAGATCTGTTGTCGAAGCTCATAGAGTTAGGATACGACGTCAAATCGCACTCCAGCAGCCTGGAAGAAAGTGATGTCCCACTTAAAATCGGGCAACTTCAGGGTCCTAAACCGGCTGTGGTGGTCGAGGAA
>JADFXK010000407.1:565-3957 GCA_015233625.1 Deltaproteobacteria bacterium
CAGGAGTGACGGAGAGGCCCCCGAAAGAAACTCTCCCCGACTTGCAGACCGAGGCCGTCCCGGCCCCGACGATGCCGGAATCAACCGGACCGGAAGAAAAGTCGACCGAGATACCCCTGCCGGAGGTTCTCCCAGAGATCCTGACTGTCACGCCATCCCCGCCTGAAAAACACGAATCGCCCGAGTCCGCCTTCCAACCGGAAGCCGAATCCGTGGTTGAACCATCATCATCTTTTGTTCAAGCGCTATCGCCTGAACACGACAAAGAGGTCGGTCCGGCCGCCAACCAGGCCACCACCTCAGAACTGGAGACCCCTATTCCCGTGTCAATGAGTGCATCAGAAATCTACCCCATAGAGCCGGACCTGGATGAACTGCGGAATGAAACCGCGGAGACTTCCACCGATAAAACGTTGACTACCCAGGCCGGCCCCGAAACAGCCAGGGAGGCCGTAATTTCTCTCGCGTCTGAAGAACGACCTGCAAAATTTGGAGACCGGGCTGACTCTGCCGGCTCCGGTGTGACCGAGATTGTTTCGGGTGAGCCAAAAGTCACCCTCGAGTCTGCCCGGTCGCCCAAGGCCCAGACCACATCCAAGGCGCCCGTTGTTCACCGGCCGGCCGAATCTTCCGGGGCCAAGCCGCACACCCCTAGAGTTAGGCCCTTGCTTCCCGAAGGAAAAATAGCGCCAAAAGATGCCGGGATGAGAAAACCGTCCGAAGAAGGGGAGAGTATCCAGGAAGAGGATCCAAAGAAGGGGAAAAAACCGGTCAAAGGGAAATCAAAAAGCGCCAAAAAAATTATAAAAGACGTTCCGGCCAAAATTATTTCTTTGCCCACCCCTGGAGCAAAGCCGCGCTTTACCATTCCCGCGCCCCATTCCCATGCCCATGCCCATCCGCAACCTCAACCGGTGGAGCCGCCTGCACCCAAGGCCAGACCCGTTCCCGAGACAAGAACGCCGGCCGTCGCCGCGCCCCCCGCTGCGCCAGCTCCCCCCGGGACTCCCGCGGCAGCCGAGGGAGACCGGAAGCCAAAGAAGAAGAAGAAGGCCAAAAAGCCGATCAAGGTAGAAGTGGAAGCTCCAATTTCCAAGATTGTGGGACCCAAGAAGAAAGAAATTATCGAAAAAGTTGATCTTTACGATAAGAAAAAAATTAAGGTCAAGGGGTCTAAAAAGAAAGAAATAAAAGTCGTCGCCAAAAAGTCAAAAAAGACTGAGATCACGGTGCCCAAGGCTATTAAGCGCCGGATCAAGATTGTCGACACCATCACGGTCTCTGATCTGGCCAAAAGGATGAGCGTTAAAGCCTCCGAGATCATCAAAAAACTTATCGGCATGGGCGTTATGGCCAGCATCAACCAGGCGCTGGACTATGAGACCTCATCTATCGTCGCCACCGAATTCGGTTACGAGGTGGAAAAAGGGGCATTTGAAGAGAGCGAGATGTTAATGGCCGAAGTGGATGAGGAGAGTACTCTCTTGTTCCGGCCACCGGTTGTGACGATCATGGGCCATGTCGATCACGGCAAGACGACGCTCCTGGATGCCATCCGAGAATCGAACATTATTAAAGACGAGGCCGGTGGCATAACGCAGCATATCGGCGCCTATCACGTTAAACTCAGCCGGGGCGAGATCGTCTTTCTGGATACTCCAGGTCACGAAGCTTTTACCGCTATGCGGGCCCGAGGCGCTCAAGTAACCGACTTCGTCATTTTGGTTGTGGCCGCGGATGACGGTGTTAAACAACAGACCAAGGAAGCGATCAATCACGCCAAATCGGCTGGAGTTCCGATCATTGTCGCCATCAACAAGATTGACAAACCAAATGCCAATCCGGATAAGGTCAAAAAAGAACTGGCTGAAGAAGGGCTGATCCCTGAAGAATGGTCCGGCACTACCATCTTCGTCGAGGTCTCGGCGAAACAAAAAGTGGGCATCGATGAGTTGTTGGAAATGATCATTCTGCAGGCCGAGATATTGGAACTTAAAGCCAATCCCAACAAGTTGGCTCGGGGCCGGATTATTGAGGCTAAATTGGACAAAGGACGAGGACCGGTGGCCACGGTGCTGGTCCAGGAAGGGACCCTGCGGGCTGGCGACCATTTTGTCTGCGGGACTTTCTACGGCAAGGTCAGAGCGTTATTCAATGACCGCGGTAAAAAAATCGAAAGCGCCGGGCCGTCAACTCCGGTGGAAGTCCAGGGTATTTCCGGCGTGCCCATGGCCGGGGACGAATTCATCTGCCTCGATTCCGAACGGAAAGCCAAACAGATCAGTGTGTTGCGGGCAGATAAATTGCGTCTGACCGAAGTCTTTCAGCAGCCCAGAATTACGCTGGAAAACCTCCTGTCCAGTATCCAGGAAGGTCAGGTCAAGGAACTAAACACCATCATTCGAGCCGATGTGCAGGGTTCGATCGAGGCCTTACGCGATTCTTTGCTGGGTCTGTCCACTTCCGAAGTCAAGGTCAATGTCATCCATTGCGCAACCGGAGCCATTACCGAGACTGATATCATGTTGGCTTCGGCCTCCAATGCCATTATCATCGGGTTTAACGTCCGGCCCAACCCCAACGTCACGGAACTGGCCACCAAAGAAAAAGTCAGCATCCATTATTACGACGTCATCTACAATGTGATCGATGATATCAAGAAAGCCATGTCCGGTCTGCTGGAACCCGATCACGTGGAGAAAGTACTCGGCCGGGCCGAAGTCCGTCAGACCTTCCATATCCCCAAGGTGGGCATGGTGGCCGGCGCCTATGTCCTGGACGGCAGAATTGAAAGAAATGCCCGGGTGCGGTTGCTCAGGGATAATGTCGTCGTGTTTAATGGCCGAATTTCCGGTTTGCGCCGATTTAAGGAAGACGTCAAAGAAGTCAACCTCGGTTATGAATGCGGCATCTCCATCGACAATTACAATGACCTGAAAGTCAACGACATCATCGAATCCTATATGATCGAGGATATTAAAAGGACGATTGATTAATGTTCGTCGGCGTGGCCAGGGTGTCCTTGCTTATTCCTGGAAATTCGTCGCTTAAGGGAAAACGCAAGGTTATCAAGAGCCTGCTAGACCGGCTTCGGTCCAGGTTCAATGTCTCAGCCGCTGAGGTGGGTGATAACGATCTGTGGCAACGGGCCTTGATCGGGGTGTCGCTGGTGGCCAACGACCGCCGGTTCGTGGATACCGTCTTGAGCAAAGTGGTAGAATTTATCGAATTCTCCGGCACAGCTCAGGTTGTTGATATTTATACAGAAATAATTAATGTCTAAATAATTCAAGCCACCTGGTAACTCTTTTCACTGTTGGGTTTGGCCGGAAAATGAAACAAATCAAAGAAAAACGTATTCGTCCGATGCAAGTCGGCGAGCAACTTAGGGA
>JADFXK010000408.1 GCA_015233625.1 Deltaproteobacteria bacterium
GCTGAGATAGAACTGGCTGAGTTGATTGTCGATTGTGTACCCGGAATAGAAATGGTCCGCATGGTTAACTCTGGCACGGAAGCCACTATGAGCGCCGTCCGCCTGGCCAGGGCCATAACCGGCCGGGTTGGCGGTGATGATCAGAGAGGGGTTTGTGCGGCGGGAATTGCCCGGGGTGGCCGGATTGGCCCAAACGAGCGTGGACCTGACCAATGTCATGTTGGTTACGGACCTGGCCGATCCTGAAGACTTGCTCTCTGTCGGAAGCATGAATGAACTGGTCAGGCGAGCTATCGGACACGGTTTCAACCCCATCCAGGCGGTCCAGATGGCTTCTATTAATCCGGCCCGGTATTATGGACTGCGTGATTTAGGTGGTGTCGGACCGGGGAAATTGGCCGACATAATCGTGGTGGAATCTTTCGACACGATGCGCTGTCAGCAGGTTGTCCTGGACGGAAAAATGGTGGCCGAGGACGGCAGAATGATCATTCCTTGCCCCAGATACCAGTATTCTGCTGAGGCCGGGCGATCAGTCAAGCTCAAGCCGGTAACTCCTGAGATATTTCAATTATCTTCGGCCGAGAATGAGGTAACCGTCCGGGCCGTGGGTTACGCGAGCGAGACCATTACCAAAGAAGTCATGGCCATCCTTAAGACCAGCCGGGGGGTGATTCAACCCGACCCCGCCCAGGATGTAATCAGAATGGCCGTCTTTAACCGCCGCCTGGAGGATGCTCGACCATCCCTGGGGTTTGCCGCGGGGTTGGGTCTCAGAGGCGGCGCAGCAGCCATTAGCCTCACCTGGGACACCAACAATATTCTGGCGGTGGGTGTATCGGAATCCGACCTGGCTCTGGCGGTAAACCGGTTGATCGAGTTAGATGGCGGTCTTATAGTGGTCAAGGACGGAGCGGTGATGGCGGAATTGCCCCTACCCAGATTCGGGCTCATTTCTGAACTGACCATGCCCGAAATTGTGGGCCAATACCGGAAAGTGGAAAAGGCCTTGCATGATCTAGGCTCAACCATCCCCCGGCCGTTTCTAACTCTGCAAACTTTTTGTTTTACCGGCCTTCCATTTATTCGTCTGACCGACCAGGGACTGGTGGACATTCGGCAGCGCCGATTTGTGCCCGTACGGGTGAAGTGATGAACCAGCTTCGGCCGGGCATGAGCGCCATGTTATTCATGCCATGAAGAAACCAACCCGAATATTTGGTTCACCGGCCTTCCAATTGCTGGCTTTTTGTCTAAGTCTGGTCTTATTTAGCTGGCCTTTTTTGGCGCCGGAAACCGCTCGGTTTGAGGCCGTCTTTTTCTTTCTCCTGGCTACTTGGGTACTGATCATTTTGGTCTTGGTCTTGTTAAGCCGTTTCCCTGGAAATGACGGGGAAGAGAATGACCCGGCCAGGTGGGGTGATTCATGAGTAGCCCCTTGACGGTCATCATCGTAGTCTGCCTGTATATGAGCCTGCTGTTCGGAGTGGCGCGCTGGGCCGAGCAAAGCCTGACCAAGGGCCGTAGTCTGGTTGATAATCCCCTCATATACACCCTTTCCCTGGCCTTGTACTGTACGACCTGGACCTATTATGGGTCTGTGGGATTGGCGGCTACCTCAGGGATGTTGTTCATGTCCGTTTACCTGGGCCCGACCATGGTGGCCATCACCTGGTGGGCCCTATTGCGTAAAATGGTCCGGCTTAAAAGAATCCATCGAATCACTTCCATCGCCGACTTCATCGCCTCCCGCTATGGAAAATCTCGGACCCTGGCGGCGGTGGCCACGGTCATCGCCCTGGTCGGGTCCACCCCCTATGTGGCCCTGCAACTCAAAGCGGTGATTACCTCCTTCGAAATTCTGACCAATCCTTCTGTCCACGATGCTTCCCTGACCAGTTCCTATGTGGAGCCGGTTATTGTTTGTTCCATGATTTTGTTCACCATCGTTTTCGGGGTCAGACGTCTGGATCCGACTGAACGCCATCAGGGCATGGTTATGGCCGTGGCTGTGGCCTCCCTGGTCAAAATTATTTTGTTCATGGTGGCCGGGGTATTCGTCGTTTACTTCGTGTATGGCGGCCTAGACGACATTTTCGCCCAGGCTGTCCAAAGAGGACTTACCGATATCATCAACCGAAATTCCAGTTTCGCGACTTGGTGTTCCTGGCTGATTTTATCTATGTCGGCCGTGATGTTTTTGCCTCGTCAGTTCCATATCAGCGTGGTCGAGAACGTTAATGAGCAGCATATTCGTACGGCCATGTGGCTTTTTCCCTTTTACTTGTTGCTCATCACCCTGTTTGCCTGGCCAATCGCCCTGGCCGGTTTGATCAGTGGTCGACCCATCTCAGAGGCGGATTATTACGTCCTGACCCTACCTATAAGCAAAGGTGAACCATTTCTACCCCTACTAGTCTTCCTGGGAGGCTTTTCGGCGGCCAGCGGCATGATCATGATTTCGGCCATGACTATCGCCACCATGACTTCCAACCACCTGCTGTTGCCTCTTTTTGGCTGGATCAGGGGCTTTGGCTTCCTGCGCCGCCATCTGCTGGGATGCCGCTGGACTGTAGTCGCGGGATTTATTTTTTTGGGTTACCTGTTCCAGTCGAAGGTGGGTGAGTCGTACATGCTGGTCAATATGGGCGTGATTTCCTTTGCTGCGGCCCTCCAGTTTGCTCCGCCTATCGTGGGTGGCATTTATTGGGCTGGCGCTAACAGGGCAGGGGCCTTGCTAGGGCTGACTTCGGGATTTGCCGTCTGGGCGTATACGATGTTGCTGCCTTCGTTGGTTAAGTCGGGGTGGATGTCATCGCGCTTGTTGCAGAGTGGTCCGTGGGGATTGGAGTGGCTCAATCCGGAGCGATTGTTAGGGGTGAGCCGTTTTGACCCGGTAACTCATACCGTGTTTTGGTCTCTGACGGCCAATGTGGGGCTGTTTGTTTTGGGGTCGATCCTTTTCGAACCGAGCAAAGAGGATGCTTCCCTGGCCGAGCAATTCGTGGGAGTGATGAGTGGGAGGAGGTTTATCAGCCGGGCGGCGAGACGAGAGGGACATACTGACCTCAAGACTAAAAAGATCATTATTAAGAGCATTTTTGCCAAATTTTTCGATCCGGAAGTGGCTGATGAAATGACCCGGAAGGCCATCCGGTCGGCCAATTTGGAAGGCAAAAAATGGATATCTATTATGGAACTGGCTGGCTTGTCTAGCCAGGTGGAGAAGTTCCTGTCAGGTTCCATTGGATCTGCCGCGGCCCATCATGCTTTGGAGATAGCGGGGTTGTTCACGCCCGATGAATCAAAGATTCTTTCAGAGATTTATGGAGAAATGTTGGCCGAGTCTCGGGCCGGTCCCAACGATCTGCGACGGCGGATAGATTTCTATAGAGAACGGCAAACTTTGATCACGACTCACGCCGCCGAATTGGAAAAAAAGGTCAGGGAATTGGAGCAGGAGATATCCAGGCGGGAGGCAGCCGAAGCCCAATTGATGGAATCAGAGGAACGTTATCGAACCGCCATAGAATCCTCCAGTGACGGGGTGGGGATTATTCGAGAAGATGATCTCACCTTTGTTAATCGCAAGTTTGCCAATATTTTTGGTTATGAGCATCCAGAGGCATTGTTGGGGGGGAGGGTGAGTCAGTTGGTGCATCCAGATGATCGAGCCAGAGTCATGGAAATGACCTTGCGTCGGCAACGGGGTGAAATGACGCCTACCCGGTATGACTTTAAAGGGCTAAAAAAGGATGGCCGCATCATTTATGTTGAAATATCTGCCACCAAGATTAATTACCAGGGAGAAGCTCTGTCGTTGGCTTTCTTGCGGGATGTAACTGAGCGGCGACAGGCGGAAAATGAGATTCGGCGTTTGTCCCGCCGTCTTATCGCCAGCATTGAGGACGAGCGCAAAAGATTGGCCGTGGACCTTCACGAT
>JADFXK010000409.1 GCA_015233625.1 Deltaproteobacteria bacterium
GAGGCAGAAGGAAAAAAGAAATAGAACAGTTGGAGAACAAAAAGATAGTAAGAAATATGTGCACACAACAGTTGTTCATATTGAAAAGGGAGACAAATCATATGTAATATCTGGTCATGGAGTATTGAATGTGTTACGGATAGTGTTGGCATTTATATTAAATAATGGTTTATTGGGCAATAGATTGATGTTTTTTGTGGATGGACAACGTAGTTTACATGATGCGATTGTAAAGATGTTTTCTTGGTATAGAAATTTGGCAATAATTTTGGACTGGTATCATCTAAAAGAAAAATGTAAAATGCAACTCAGCTTAGCAATGAAAGGGCGAAAGGTTCGAAATGAAGTGTTAGAATCGATAATGCCGTTGTTATGGTATGGTTTAGTTGATAAGGCAAAGGAATACTTAGCCGGTTTAGATCCGAAATTGATTAAAGATGCTACGGCAATAGAAAAGTTGATGGGATATTTTGAGCGCAATCGGGCACATATTCCGTGTTATGCGATAAGAAAGGGGCTAGGGCTGCGAAACTCAAGTAACATCGGTGAAAAGGCCAACGATCTCATCGTGGCCGACAGACAAAAACACAATGGCATGAGTTGGTCCGACGATGGTTCGTTGGCTCTGGCCGCGCTCACTGCCCTGAAGAGAAACAAAGAAATGATGCTATGGTTTGAAAAAGGGGAAGTGGAGTTCAAGTTTGCGGCATAAAGAAACATGCATGCTTGACTCGATCTGGTAAGGCCACCCGCACAGGTGGAATTTTTTCAATCACTTTTTTCGCCGCCCCGCTTATCCGTCTCGAAGTCGCTCGCCCGACCTTCAAGATATCCATCCTGGTTAGCATCAACCAGAGCATCCGCAAATTCTTCTTAACGCATTGCTGCAGGCCGCGATATATCTAATGCCACGGCCTTGGCGGATCGAACAGCCTGGACCAGACCACCACCCGACCAACCACCTCCTCCTCATCCTCCGGGAAGAGGGGATAGCCGGTTGGACAGTCGGATACCCAGGCGGATGTTTAAATGGATGGATAGCCGGTTGGACAGATGGATGCCCAGGTGGATGGCCTGCCCGATTTCACCAAAATATTTGTTGTAAATATTCTTCGGACCGTCTATATTCCATATTAAGGCGTGTATAGGGCTTGAAATGGACCCCTGTAATCGGGCCGCTTAATCTCTGGATACTCCGTCTTTCTGCGTAAAATTAATCCGACACCTGATCACGCTGGTTATCATTTCCGTTTTTGGCTCAAAACCAATTACCTAAGGGGGCTGTAAAATATTTATAAAGTATGGTGTTATTATCATGTTAGTCGTCTGACACGGGGTTGGAATGATAACAGGTTCTTGACGATCAGGCTAAGAAACCATTAACCAATCTTTTTTCTATAAGGAGGTTTATTGTGATAAAACGATTAGTTAGGGTAGCAGTAGCGTGTCTCCTGGTTTTGATGGTCATGCCTCTGTCATTCAGCTACGGCCAATCGACTCAGTCATTCTTTCTCAACGGAACCGGATTAGCTTCCACCGTCACCTGTCAAGATAACTGTAACGTGGATATAAAGAAAGATGTGCAATGCAAAATTGACATCACGCTATCGGGAACGGTCTGGACATTAAATTTATCGATCCCGGAATTCGGAAGACAGGAGACCATTCAGGATAAAGTTCCCAATGTCGAAATGCTCAAGATAAGCACCGATGCCGCAACCAACTACGCCTCGGTATATGCCATTAAAACTGAGACGGTCAAAGCTGGACAGCAGAAGACGACCATCTATATGATCGTTGATTTGGCTAAGAAAATTGCTATTACGCAGGTCAGTATAGAGAATGTTTCCGTAACCAATCAAGTTTACATCAATTTCATGGGCAACCTGGACATGCAGACCGGCGGCGGGGCGACCGCATTGGAACTCATCATCATGGCCACGAAGCAAATCAAGAAAGTAAATCCCAATGCGTTTATCTACTGGGCCGGTGGTCGAAATTCCGGTGAACAACCGATTGACCCATCACCCGATAAAGCCAACGAATGGCAATTTTACGCCACTTCAAAGGATCCCAATTCCAAAGGCTGGACGCTCATTTACGCCGATGGTCAATGGTCTATCGACGAACAACCTTACCCATACCCCGGATATTATCTTGAAGACGCCTCTATAGCCGTAAAAATGGACGTCATGGAGGCCTGGAATCTGGCCATTAAGGCCGGACATAAGCCGGCCGCCTTGACCTGGTGGCTGGATAAGCCGATGAGGCCCAACGTTAACTTCTTATACGGTTTCTGGGCTAATGAGCAAGACGAAGATGTCGGCACATTTGTCTGGGTCGATACGGTCACCAAGGCCGTGGTGGTGAGTGATTGATCTTCCAACACTAGCCATTGAACGTTAACCGCCGAGAGACAACAGGGCCTTGGCTCCTTTGATGGGGGTCAGGGCCTTTTTTTTGCCCAGCCACCTGTCCATTCGCCTGAGAGACCACCTGACCGACCTCCTCATCCTCCGGGAAGAGGGGATAGCCGGCCAAATGAACCGCAGCCAACCGGCGACGCCGAGACCTTCCGGAGACTCATCGGAGAGGCTCTGGAATGGGGTGAAGGCGGCGGCTCCTAAAGTGATGGAGGGCGTGGCTTCGAAAGCGGTGGTCGAACTGATTATGAAGGCAGCTAAATTAGTTGCGGTATAATAATATGCCGGGATTGCGGCGGCGGGTGGATGCCGATGTGGACGCCTGATCGGATGGGCAGGTGGATGTCCACCCGACTGGTCGGCGTGGGCGTGGCATCCAATATAATCGGTCGGCTGCGCTCAGGTGTGTTTCTTGAGGGCGGGACATATTTCATGATCAGGGTCCCACCAAAGTATTTTGAAGATATGTCGGTCGCGAATTCCCCAAATCCTCTCGGTGCCGGCTAGCCGAAGCGACACCAGGGAATCAATGTCATCCTGCTTTATCTCCTTCAGTCGGTCCTGCGCTTCTTTACACAGATCACTCACGGGTATGGAATGATTGCGCCAATTGTCCTGAACAAATATTTCATGCCACGTTTTGTTTTCGAATGAGGCCAGCTTCGTGCGTACTTCTTCGAGTTTTTCTCTCTGGATGACATGCCATCCAAAGGGGTCCACCGTTTCCATCAAAGAAACATGCCAGGATATAGGATAGTTGTTCTCGCTTGGGCCGGCGTGCGAACGGGGTATTTTGGTGGGGGCGGGAGGGGGACCCTTGATTTTCGGTCTTTTTTTGCTGGATTTCGGAGACAAGCGCTCTACTCCTTAAGGCTGGAATAGTATTCCATCATGGCGGCCTCAGAGATCAGTTCATTGCCACGCTCACCGGGAGCCAATCCTTTTCGGGCCTCCGCCCAGGGGTCTTCTTGGTGGGTCAAGTCACTGAGCCATTGAGATGGTTTATCGCCGTAGAAGCCGAGAACGGCATCAATCGTTTCCTTCTGAGTTGCAGTCAATTTGGTTGGATCGCCGTTTGGCCACCCTTTGACCAAATAATACCCCCGATGCTTGTCGTAGAGATCCGGCACGACAGGCCCGTTAGCCCAGGCTTCTATCCGTTCTTGGAAGAGCGGCTCTTCATCCCATACCAGAGTCCAGGCTTGACAATAGTAAACCAGCTTCTGAAGCTTCATCGCCGTCATTTCACCGAGTTTTTGAAGAATGTATGCGGCGACATCGTGACACGTGACCATGACCAGCCCTCCTTCAAAAAATCTGCTTCCATTGCAACTGCTCAAAGGGAATATTTGTGCTTCCAGATACAAGTCCGGCGCATAAAAAAAAGGTAAGCGATCACAGGGTTCGTTTTTTTGACGTGTAGACCGTATTTTTCGGAAGACTTTTTCAACAGGACGTGATACCCCTTCTCTGTAGTGAACTTTGCGGAGAAGATTTATTATGAGGGAAATCAT
>JADFXK010000040.1 GCA_015233625.1 Deltaproteobacteria bacterium
CTATTACCTGGTCACGAAGGCATTGTCAAGCCTTGGTCGAGTTAATATATTTTTTTCGGGTTGCGTGTTGCGAGTTTCGGGCTACGTGTTACGGGCTGCGAGTTGCGGGTCGATGTCGGTGACTTAAGATTCCAGGCTTGGTGCCACCCTGGGTAGATGGTTCCAATACGCGCAGCCCCTTCAATTCATGACATTAATCCGCAACCCGCAACCCGAAATATTATAACACGTTCTTCAACTTGCCCCTGAGATAAAGCAGCGTCTTGGAGTGGATCTGGGAGACGCGCGACTCGGTAATGTCGAGCACCTCTCCAATTTCTTTCATATTCAATTCTTCAAAATAATATAGGGTGAGGACCAGGCGTGGTTTTTCCGGCAATTCCTCGATGGCTTCGCCTAACGACCGCTTCAACTGGGCCAGATGTAGTTCTTGGAATGGGCTGTCGGAATTGGGATCGACCAGGTAGTCGATGATTTCTTGCCGCCGCCCCATGACCTCTTCGCCGACGGTCTCGTTCAAGGAGATCAGAGATACTGATTTAACCTGGCTGAGAACGTCAAAAAGTTCCTGTTCTTCCAAACCAAGTTCCGCAGCCAGTTCTTCGTCGGTGGCTTGCCGGCCGAACCTCTGTTCCAACTCAAAGTAGGCCTTTTCCATCTCTCTGGCCTGCCGCCGGACTGAGCGGGGGACCCAATCCATGTTGCGTAAGGCATCCAGCATAGAGCCGCGAATGCGGAATTCGGCATAAGTCTTGAACTTGGTTTGTTTGCCGGGGTCGTACTTATCGATGGCGTCTAACAGACCAACGGTCCCGGCGCTGACCAGTTCCTCCTGGTCGATGTGGGGCGGTAGTCGCATGGCCATGCGGTTGGCGATGTTTTTGACCAAGGGGGCGTATTCGACGATCAACTTGTCCCGGTTGTCCCGGTTGGTCTGGGCGAGGCTTTGGTCATTCCTTATGTCTCCACTTTTTTTTATCATGGTTGGTCGAGGTCCGCTCATGGCCAGTCAGGATTACATTGTTTCAAGAGGTTTTCACCGTAAGCCTCATGTCTCCAGGATTGGACAGGAATCCCTTCCAGAAGAATTTGGCGCCACCGCCGGCATTCTGATTGTTAAGGCGCATCAGATTGATGTCATTCGCTACGGTCTCAAAGCATTTGTTCGCCGGTGAGAAGGGATAAAGCTCCGCCAGAGGTTGTTGCTGCCGGACAGCCATGGGGAGGTGGTCATCTTTAGTCACATGACCGAGGTAGTTAATAGAAATGTTTAGGAAACGTTGCGCCGCAGAGTTCAGGGTTCGATAGACCTCTTTGGCTTCCCGCTCATTCTTGACCGAGTTGACCAACAGATTAAAATTTTTGACCGCGTGCTTTACGCCCATCACCTTAATCAAGGCATAGGCATCGGTGATGGAGGTGGGCTCGGGAGCCGCAATGACGATTATTTCATGAGCCAGGGCATTAAAATAGATGACGTTTGACGAGATTCCGGCCCCGGTATCGATCAGCACCACGTCCAGCCTGCGGGTAAACGCCTCTAATTCGGCCAAAATGGCCATCTTCTGTTGCTGACTTAAATCGGTTAACTCGAAAACGCCCGAGGCCGCTGGTAAAATCAAGATTCCGGCCGGACCCCGGACCAGGACCTCGGACAGGCGCTTCTCTCCGGTTAACAGATGTTGGATGTTATATTTGGGGGCCAGGCCCAAGAGAACGTCGATATTGCCCAGGCCCATGTCGGCATCCAGGATTAATGTCTTTAGGCCCGCCTTTGACAAATTGACGGCCACGTTGGCAACCACATTGGTCTTGCCGACGCCGCCTTTGCCACTGGTCACCGCTACGACTAAAGCGGAGCCGGGCCGGCTCGGACTCGGAGCCGGTTTCTTTTTGCTTACGGGTTTTATATCGGCATTGGGGTCCATAGATGTCCTGTGCCCGCTTACCGCGGCTATTGCCCTTAGGGTTCCTGCCTGATCCATTGTGTCCCTCGCAGTAACTTAACCAATTTTTTTGTTTTTGTCGAGTGAAATAACATTTCTCGAAGGCTGTACCCCATTCAAAATGAATTCGGCCGCGTTTTCCGGTGTGGCCGTCAAAATGTCCTCCGGCACTTTTTGTCCGGTGGTCATATAGGCTAAGGGTATACCACGGCTGATGATTTGGTTCAAAATTGGTCCGAAACATCTGGTTTCATCTAATTTAGTGACCACCACCCCTTTGACCGGGATCAGTTTATAAGCCTGAACAATCTGCCCCAGATCATCGTCTTTGGTGGTGGCGCTCATGGTCAAGAAGATGTCGCCGCCGAAATTCCCTGGGAAGAATTTTTTGAGTTCCTGCAATTGGCTGGGGTCCTGGTGGCTTCGGCCGGCCGTATCGATAAAGATCACGTCTTTTCTTTTAAGTTTGGTTATGGCTGAGGTCATCTCGCGCGGTGAAGCCACCACCTCAACCGGTGCACCAATGATATTAGCATAGATTTTCAGTTGTTCTACGGCCGCGATGCGATAAGTGTCGATGGTGATGAAGCCGACTTTCCTTTTTTGTTCAAAGGCAAATTTAGCCGCCAGCTTAGCAATGGTGGTCGTCTTGCCGACACCGGTGGGACCAACAAAGGCGGCCATCACCGGGTTGAGAGACCGGCCGGACGGGTCGCCGAGATTGATCGGTCCGGTGGTTTTGATTATTTTGGTCAACATCTTGGTTAGAAAGAGCCGGCAGTAGTTCGGATCATCCTGTTTTGTCTTAGATAGCTTTTGATTAACCCGATCGAGTAGCTTTAAGGCCACCATCTCAGATACTCCGAAGTGGAGCATACCTTGATAAAGCTTTATCAGGTTGGGGTGGAAACCAGTGTTTTTTAGGACGCCGCTGTGCCGGGCGATGAACTGGCTCAGCCAATCAATATCCTCCAGACCCGTTTCCGGGGGAAGGCAGCCAAATTTTTGACGGGTGTCAGAATTCTCGTCACAGAGCCTGACCAGGGTCCGTTTGATGGCCGCCAGTTCGGCCAGAACCGGTTGCATCGTCGGGTCAGATCCCGATGAGCCCCCTGAGCCGTTAATGGTCGGGTTTGGTCGTCCGGAAAAGAGCTGGGTTAGTTCCACTGGTTCGTCCGAGACCCGGTGGGTCAGGGTGACAACGTCGTCATCGGCCGCGGACGTCGGTTCAAGTTTTTCAAACCGGGCGGGAGTGCAAACGGCTGCCCCGGTTGCGGGACGTTTCGATCTCCGGCGTCTCATGGCCAGCACGTCACTCTCTGTGGCCGCGGTCACCTCCACTATCGGTCGCCCGAAGACGCCGAATTGTCCTTTTCCATCTCTCAGCTCTCGGGAGGATAGAATGATCGCGGAAGATCCTAAATCCTCTTTGACCAACCGGAGGGCCTCTTCCATCGTGATAGCTTCGTATCGTTTAATTTCCATGGTTCAAACTCACCATTCCCAGGTTAGTGATTGATGCGTCGGCTGAAATCTCGTTATGAGACAAGACGACCAGGGTGGGAATAAACCGTTCGGTCAGTCGTTTCAAAGGAGTTCTAACTATCGGCGAAGTCAAGATAATCGGTGTCAGCCCCGCCTCGCGGAATTTCTCGGTGGCGGCGGTCAGGGTATTGATGATCTGATGGGCTTTGACCGGTTCCAAGGTTAAGTATGACTCCGTCTCGGTATGTTGGAGAGATCTCGCAATCATATCTTCAATGTTTTTGTCCAGCGTCATGATGTGCAGGCTGCCGTCGGCGAGCAGGTGCTGGCGGGTAATCTGTCTGGCCAGGGCCTGCCGGACGTAATCGGTCAGCAGGTCAACATTTCTGGTCGTTGGCGCATGATCACCCAGGGTCTCTACGATAGACAAGAAGTTGCGGACAGACACGCCTTCTTTCACCAGGCTCTGGAGGACTTTTTGCACGCCGCCGACTGACATGACATTGGGAACCAGTTCTTCTACGGCCTTGGGGTAACTCTCCGCCAGGTGTTCCAGGAGCTTCTGGACTTCTTGTCGACCCAGGAATTCAAAGGCGTTTTTCTTAATTACTTCCGAGATATGGGTGGCGATTACGGTGGCTGTATCCACAACTGTGTATCCGGCTATCTGGGCTCTTTCCTTGTCTTTTTCTTCAATCCACAAGGACGGCAGGCCAAAGGCCGGTTCTTTGGTCGGGATCCCTTCTATTTTTAGCTCAGTTTCTCCTGAATCCATAGCCAGATAGTGGTCAGGCATGATATCCCCTTTGGCTATTTCCACTCCTTTAATCAAGATGGAATACTCGTTCGGTCCCAACTGGAGGTTGTCCCGAATGTGCATGGGCGGGACCACCAGACCCATGTCCAGGGCAAATTGGCGGCGGATGGATTTAACCCGGTCCAGGAGCGAACCATCTTGCTCCACATCGACTAAGGGGATGAGGTTGTAACCCACTTCCAATTCCAGTACGTCCAGGGGTAACAGCGCCTCTACCTTCTCAACTCTTTCTTCGGGTGTCTCGGCCCGCTCTTCCACGGCTTCCACCATGGCTTCCCGTCGTGACCGATAAATGAGGTAGGTGATATAACCGGTGACAATGCCCATGGCGAAGAAGGGGATGGTGGGCATTCCAGGGATGAGGCCGAAGAAGAAGATGACGCCTGCAGCCAGGCCGAGAGCCCGGTGATGGGCTAGAATCTGGCCGACCAGTTCGGCCCCCAGATTCGCTTCCGAGGCGGCCCTGGTAACGATAATACCGGCAGCCGTGGAGATGACCAGGGCGGGGATTTGGGAGACCAGTCCGTCACCGATGGTTAACAGGGTGTAGGTCTGGGCCGCTGTCCCGATGGCCATACCTTCTTGAAAGACACCGATGATCAGACCGCCGACAATATTGACCACCGTGATGATTACGGCGGCAATGGCGTCACCTCGAACGAACTTACTGGCACCGTCCATGGCCCCGTAGAAATCGGCTTCTTTGGAGATTTTTTGACGCCGCACCTTGGCTTCGGCTTCCGTGATCAGACCGGCGTTCAGGTCGGCGTCAATGGCCATTTGCTTACCCGGCATGGCGTCCAAGGTAAACCTGGCGGCCACTTCCGCGATCCGGCCCGAACCTTTGGTAATAACGACGAAATTGATGATGACCAAGATGGCGAATATAATAACCCCGACCACGTAATTACCGCCGACGACAAAAGAACCAAAGGCTTTGATAACCTCGCCGGCGGCGCTGGCCCCTTCGTGCCCGTGCAGCAGGATCAATCGGGCGGAGGCGATATTTAAGGACAGCCGGAGTAGGGTGGTAATGAGCAATAAGCCCGGAAAAATAGAGAAATCCGGCGGGTTCAAGATGTAAATGCCAATAAATAAGATAATTACGGCGACAGTGATGTTAAAGGTCAACAGCATGTCCAAAAGCGGCGTGGGCACGGGAATGATCATGATGATCAACACCCCGATTACGCCGAGCGCCATCAATATGTCGCTGTATTTGGTGATGCTGCTTAAGACCATAGATTCTGGTTGAGCCATGGTTGCCGCCTTTATCACTGTCAAGTGGCTGAGAATTGTTTTAGGTGCCTAATTTGGCACGTTTCTTGGTGTTCTTAAGAGGTTGTCACCGGCATTGCTGCCTCGGATGAAGGCGGCGCGCAATTTTCTTATCCCGCGTCGTAATGATATGCAATTTGTGCGCCATTTACAATATGCACGGCAGATAAGGCCGGAACACAATTCGGGTGTCGCGTAGGGTGTCGACAGGTGAGGATATTTTGACGCTGCCCAGGCCGGCCGGGTAGTTTGGCGCCAAGAAATATACGGATGGTTTTCTGCTTTCGGCGTCGTGAGCGAGGCCGCAAGAATTTTGATACGTTCCGGCAGGATGTCTATTGTCTTCTGCGCGAGGGCCTGGTTTCAGGGATTCGGATCGGTAAGAGGGCAGAAGAGTTAAGCGAGACAAACGGCAACAGTTTTTGGTCTAAGGAGAAGAATCGGTGGCGGGGAGCTAAGAAGATAGGAACTGTTTTATCGTAGACCTATTAATTCTCTAAACAAATCATTGCTGTATGGGAAATCTTGTCCATTTTGGCAAATCATGCAGTCATTGCACTTGAAATGTTTCACAAATATGTCCCTGGCCTGCTCATTAGGAAGACTTTTTATATTAATGTGACATTTATCCCCGGACTCGCTTTCGACTTGTTCAAGATTTGCGCCTTTAAGTATGTCGGTACATAATATCCAGTAAGCGATTGGTTCGATATCAACGGATTGATAGTAATTATTCAGATGGGGACACACTTCAGTGCCGTAGTTTTTTGTGATGCAGGACTGACAAATGGCTGAAATACCATCTTTATAGTTTTTGAAGCTATTCGCAGTAAACCGTTGCTTCTTTTTGTCGAAAGAATGTTTCCGCAATATTCTGATGAGTTGCATCCACCGACTCCGGCTATCTTCGAGAGGTTACTCTTGATTAATTCGAGAGGAGCATTTTCACAAAATAGAACCTGTTCGTAAGGTTCTCCAATGCCGATTTCATAGTCAACCTGATATGTACCATCCTTACAGATTAAGACATCAACAAAATGGTCACCAAAGAGGCGTGAAAAAGATATTTCTATTTCACCCTCACCAATGGGATGTACCTCGGCATGGAGATTATACTCTTTGCCAATTCGGTAAATATCTATGGCCAGTTTGATCGTGGCTTCAGTCGGAGGAATCCCTTCACCGTAGTCCCAGCTAATTGGCAACTTGCGTAGTGACTTGATAGCTTCTTCGGTGCTATCAACTAGATCATCGATCATAGAATGTGATGACATGAAAATAGTCTCTCCAGCAGAAGCAGCAATCAGCGATTGATACATCTTACGCCTCATTTTCGTCCGGGTTAATCAGATTTATTTTTTGATGGATGTAATCAGTGGTCATAATTTCTTGACCGGTCTTTTCTTCCAGCAACCTTATAAGCGAAAGTAATTTGGTGCCGAGTGTTTTTGCCAGAGTATAGGACATATTAACCGCAATTTTTGACTGATTGTTTTGTTCAAAGAGGACGAGCACGTCGGCGACATCAAAATAGCATGTAAAGCCATTGATATATACCTTATCTACCTGTTCCGACTTAATAGCTTCATTGAGTTTGTCTTTAAGTTGTGCTTCTTGCTCGGCGGAACCACTCATGTTGTCCCTTTCGTGAAGGCCATTGCAGAAGTAAGGAAATACGAACAAGTTTAACATTGTTCTAATCTCAGGGCAACTTAATTTTTTTTGAGCTGCCCGAGGGGAGAAGCCGGTAGGGGAGAATCAGAAGAATGATTAAACCATCTTAAGTTGATGGGAGGAAGCTTCTTAGGGCAGAGATGCCGCAAGGACGGGCAAAATGAAAGTGCAATGTCCCCATTTCCCAGCCACTGGGGGCGTGCTGGATGAGAAAATCCCTGCAGCGGGAGCCAGGATCCGACTTCCGGGGGCCGGGACCTGATGGAAAATTGGGACCTGTGCCACCGGCACCAGAAACCAAAGCACATAGAACCGTTGAAATAGAGAGGATATGACCATGCACTGGGACGTGATTTCCGCTTCAGTGGTTAATCATCTTGAGTTTGCGGTGATCTTTGCGGACGGGCTTTCCGGCCGGGTCAAGATACTCCCGTCGCATCTTTACGGCGTCTTTGAGGCACTGAAGGACCCTGGCGTTTTCAAACAATTGCAGGTTACCGACGGCTTTGTCTCCTAGCCGGGAGATCTAGACCTGGCCCCTGATGCGATGTATGAGGCGATCCGCCGAGACGGCCAATTGATCCTAACCTGAGACACCTCCGGCACCAGAAAAAGGAATATATCGGCCCATTGAGGCGGGTAAGCTTCGTCAGATGCTCATCCGGACCAGGGTTCGACGAGTCCTATTAACTGGGAGACAGAAATGCATCCGCAGACCCAAGGCGTGGTCAGATACAGGGCAAACGAGGCGGGGCTCTGGGTCAAATAAATTGTCAAATAAATTTGGTCCTTGACATTCGATGCGGTCTGAGGTATCTTATTGCATTAGATGAGACTCAAGTCAGCGAGCCCCCGGAATAGTTTATTTTCCCCGCGACCAGAAACAACACACGCCCTTTATTGTCGCCTATTCCAAAATTTCTTCGTAACCCAGCCAGGCATTCTCGGGTGGCACACCCGATCGCCTTTGGATAACTTGAACTCTGTTCCCCACCTGGGGCATACATTGGGTACGATGCCTTTACTAATGTTGAAATGGCGTTGTATCTTCAATAATCCTGGGTGCTTGGAAATATGATCAAAATTCCGAGGCCGAGACAGGAGTCGGCGCCTGCCATGAGCTTGAATGCGGACGTCTTGTCTTCTATATGTTTTACTCTGCCGTACACGTAGATCGGTGATTACATCTCAGACCGGTCGTCTCCGTTGTCCTGTAGCCGCAAGCGTTTTCGTGTAGCGCTACCCCCTGCAGCCCGACTAATCTAACCTCTAACTATGTTTCTGTATGCTTTGTGCGAGTTCTTGCACGGGGTAAGGCAATTGCCATTCAATGCGGTCAAGCGACAGATGCTGGTTCAGGGATTATCAAGGATTCTAGACATAATGACTTTTGAAGAATTACAATTAGCTCCACCCATTCTTAAAGCGCTTGCCCGATGCGGGCACCACAACCCTACGACGGTCCAGGGGCTGGCTATTCCCAAGGTTCTCGCCGGGCATGATGTCATCGCCTCGGCCCAGACCGGCACCGGAAAAACAGCAGCCTTCGTCCTGCCTGCGCTACAACGTTTGTGCGGTCGCCCTCGCGGTTTCAAGCCGGGGCTACGCGTTTTGGTCATGACCCCCACCCGTGAACTGGCTGACCAGATCACTCAGGTGGCGCGCGACTACGGGAAGTATCTCAAAGTAAACAGCGTCTCCATCGTCGGCGGTATGCCTTTTGGCGAACAATTTAGAGCCCTGTCCCAAATGCCGGACATGATCGTCGGGACACCTGGCCGATTGATCGACCACATTATGCGGGGGAAGATCGACTTGTCTCAGGTCGAACTGCTCGTCTTAGACGAAGCCGACCGCATGCTGGAGATGGGTTTTATCGGGGACGTGAAATTCATGTCGGAGGCCACGCCGGAGGATTGTCAAACACTCTTGTTTGCCGCGACCATGGGCGATGCGACGGCCAAGCTGGCTCGGAAATACATGAAAAACCCCGAACGGGTTGAGGTTGCTCCGGGCAAAATCACCCACGACACAATCGAGCAACGACTGCACCTGGCCGACAGCTTGCCACACAAAAAACTGCTTCTGAACCATCTTTGTATGGACACAACCGTGACCAGGGCCATCATCTTTTCTGCGACCAAGCGCGGCGCCGACCAGTTGGCCAAAGTTCTTGACGCAAAAGGGTACCCGGCTGCAGCCCTTCACGCCGACATGACCCAATCCGCTCGCAATCGGACCATCATGGAGATGAGAAAAGGCAAGATCAGGCTCCTGGTGGCTACGGATGTTGCGGCGCGCGGCCTTGATATCGATGGCATAAGCCATGTCATTAATTTCGACCTGCCCCGCTCTGCGGAGGATTACGTCAACCGTATCGGAAGGACCGGGCGGGCCGGAGCCTCCGGAATTGCGATATCTTTCGCGTCACAAGGGGATTTCCCTTACCTGGACCGCATCGAACGCTACCTCGGGCATAACCTCGTCGAACAGGTCATCCCCGGCCTGGAACCGGATCAACCCGGTCGCAAACAAATAAGCATGGTCAAGGGCAATAAACGAGCGGTGGCAACGGGATCGAGAAGCCTCGTGGCTGATAACGGCAAACGTGGAGGACGAGGGGCACCTCGCAAGGCATCTTACGATAGGACCGCGGCCGTGGAATATGTGAACGGCAAGTCGGGGCGTCCGGGACCAGGTCGAAGCCGAAAGACGGAAGAAAGAAATACCCAGGTCACAGTAGGGATGGGCGGAGCCGCGAATCTTTGCTACAGCTACGAAGGGATGGCTGATAACGGCAACCGTGTCGGACCAGGGGCACCTCGCAAGGCCTTTCGCGATAAGACGGTGGCCGTGGAATATGTGAGCGGCAAGTCGGGGCGTCCGGGACCAGGCCGGAGACGAAAAGCAGAAGAAAAAAATACCCATGTCCCAGGCGGTAAGGGCGGCGTCACGAATCTTTGCTGCAGTTACGAAGGAATAGCTGACAACGCCAAACGTGTTGGACCAGGGGCACCCCGCCAGGCATCCCAAGACAAGACGGTGGCCGTGGAAAATATGAGCGGCAAGTCGGGGCGTCCGGGACCAGGTCGGAGACGAAAAGCAGAAGAAAAGAATACCCATGCCCCAGTAGAAAAGGGCGGGGTCACGAATTTTTTCGGCCTGCCCAGTTATAACAGCCGGCCTGGCTTGCCCAAAAAGACTCGATCCGTGGCTCGATCCCAATCCTGTTCCGGGACTTTGGACGCCTAACATCCGGTCGTCTTTGAGCGATCAACGGATTGAAGGGTTTGAAAATGATAGCGTCAGCACCTCACACATCCAGTGTGCCGGTCGTATTGAGATATATTTAGCTCAGTTCGATTTATTGCCTGCTTGAGCCGTCTTCCTGAGGAGTTCTTAATCTTTAGCCTTCTGAAGGGATATGGGGTAAATGAGATGCTCCCAGCGCATAAGCGCCCGCAGTCATTCGAGGAGGAAATCGCCAATGGCGTTTGTCACGGCCTGGCCCTGGTCGGGTGTCTATTGGCAACACCGTTTCTTTTAAGTTCGGCCTCTCGGCCTGGTGATGTTTGGAGCACGGCAGGTGCCGGGATCTTTATGTACCTGTCATCCACACTTTATCATGTTTTTCCTGAGAACAAGGCAAAACGAGTACTTCGGGTGCTCGACCACGGAGCGATTTTCCTCCTCATCGCCGGGACGTATACTCCTTTTACGCTCGGCATACTTCGTGGTGCATGGGGCTGGACGCTTTTCGGCCTCGTGTGGAGCATGGCCATCCTGGGCCTGGTGTTGAAGGTCGCAGGAGTTATGATGAGACACCCCCGCCTATCGACCGGCCTGTATCTGGCGATGGGGTGGCTGATCGTGATCGCCATCCGACCAATCTGGTTGAAGGTGCCTCTGCCGGGGATTCTCTGGCTGCTGGCCGGGGGCATCGCCTACACGGGCGGCGTAGCATTCTATGTGGCTGAGCGGGTCCGCTACAGCCATTTCGTCTGGCATATTTTTGTAGTTTTGGGTACCCCTGCCATTTCTTTGCGGTGCTGTGGTATGCGGCCTGATATCCCTTATCCTGGTCGGCTACGGCTCACTTACGATTCCTGTCGTGCTGCGGGGCGCTATTCAGCCTTTCTCCCCGATTGATCAGCCGGGCATCGCCTCCCTCTTGTTGCCTTCATTAGTCCTCTTTACCCTGTACTACTTTAACTTTACTTTTTTGGGGCATTATTTTTGCCGCTAACCAACAAGGGACAAATTCAGGTCAAGATTTGCCCGAAAGATGGCTCTGCGATTTCATAAGCCGATAAGTTATTTCGGAGGAGGTATGTCATGAACGATCACACACCGGAAATCTTATCACCGGAAGAGTGTAGAATTAAAATACTTGAACTCAGCGGGGCGGAATTTGAACCCGAGATCGCCGCTGACCTATGGTCTAAGATAATTAAACACAAGTGGCTTCTGTCGGAAAAAGTCGGTCGTGATGTGGGCTTTCGGACTGCCTGCATCGATTTTTTGGAGAACATGGAGCATGCCCCTGATGAATATATAACCTATCAACGAACAGACATATTGAATAGGATGGGGGCGCAGGCCATTAGTAGAGAAATGTGGGATACCATATCCGATTCCCAACCCCCCAAGCAGTTGGTCCAACGCCGGATCATTCTTCCACTGACCGAAGAGAGCCTGTCTTTAAAGCATGGGGTTGTCCCACCTAAGGCGATTACTTTCTTTGGACCTCCAGGTACCGGCAAGACTCATTTTGCCAAGGCCATAGCCGGTATTCTGGCCTGGTGGTATATAGAGATCGTGCCCAGTATACTTATGGCCGATGGTGTGGAAAAGGTTGGCTCTAATCTACGAAAAGTTATGGAAATGGCCCGGAGCCTTAACGGTGTGGTTCTCTTTATCGATGAGTTCGATGAGATTGCCTCCAGCCGTGACACGGGAGACCGGATTGATAAGTC
Source organism: Deltaproteobacteria bacterium (assembly GCA_015233625.1). Taxonomy (GTDB): domain Bacteria; phylum Desulfobacterota; class JADFXK01; order JADFXK01; family JADFXK01; genus JADFXK01. The sequence continues at coordinate 12,177 of JADFXK010000040.1, forward strand.
CATTACCAACGAGTTCCTGAAGCAAATCCCTCTACTCAAGAATGAGGGAAAGAAGATACTACTTGTCTGCGCCACCAATTACATTCGGCATTTGGATGTCGCGATGCTGCGTCCGGGAAGGTTTGACTGCATCATTCCCGTTGGGGGGTTGGACCAGGAGGGGAGGACGACCATCCTCAATCATTATCTTTCCAAGCTCAATACGGGGCAAATTGATTTGGCCCAACTTGCCGAAATGACTTCAGGGTTCACTCCTGCAGATATCCAGTATCTCTTTCAGCAGGTGGCCCAGTTTGCGTTTGAGCAGGAGCTGGCGAGCAAAGAGGACTACCGGGTAACCACCGAGACATTTGTTCAAATCATTCCCAAAATTCCTCCATCCTTAAACGATCAGGTCATAAGAGAGTTTGAAAAAGATAGTATCACCTATTCGCGAGTTTAACTTGCCCGCCTTGTGGAGGTAAAACGATTGGAAGTATTTCCCCGCCTCATCTGGAGTAATCCCCATTTTTTTCGGGAGTTTCTCCCACGTGAATGTGGATAATCCCTATTTACAAATATCCCCGCATCGGATATCCATTATGAATATAAGATTGGTTGACAAGTGGGTTTTACACGCGCAGCTTGGGTGGGATATGTGATTAGCCAGCCCGAAACGATCATGTTAGATTCCAGTTAAAATAGGGCAAGAGGAGATTCGAAAACATAACCAAAGACTAGGGAGGAGGAAATCAATGAAAATTCAGAGGAATTTTTTTCTGTTTGGTCTTGTGGCGCTTCTCGTAGCCGGTTTGGGATATACGGCTGAGAAGAAAACAACCAAGGCCCCACCCGATCTTTCTATGAAGACTGCCACATCCTCTGAAGAGTGCGGATCGTGCCATGTGGCCATCTATCGAGAGTACGCCATGGGCTTTGGAGGCGATCTTAACTATAAGGGAATTGTCTACAAATCCGCCAAAGACAAACTGCTTACACTTCCGGCCAATGTCTCGACCGGCGGCACGGCCCATTCTCTGGCCGGATTGGACCCTTTTCCGATTCATGCTCGTGGAGTCGAAGAGAGTGGAAAGTCGTGCAATGTCTGCCATTACCCTCAGTCTTTCGAGATCCCGGACATAGAAAACCTGGAGACGGGAAAGCCTCAGCCGCGGCCTCAGAACCAGGAGGCAGGAGGGATGACCTGCTCCAGTTGTCACTTGACTCCAAACGGAAAGATTCGCGGACCTTATGATGTCTCTGGCATTTCCGATCTCCCTCACGAAACCGTTACCGATCCCAAGGTTCGGACTGCAGCCATGTGCGCTTACTGCCACAGACTGGGTAAGCGAGTCGTTGGCAAGCAGACTCAAACATTCTTGGAATGGCGCGAGGATTTTAACAAACCAGGGCTGGGCCGGCAGTATTGCCAGGACTGCCACATGCCGCGAACTCTCCGAAAAACCGCAGAAGACTTTGACGTTCCGATTAGAGCCGTAGCCAGGCATTTGTGGACTGGAGGGCATTCCCCGCAGCGATTGAGCAGTGCTCTGAGCCTCGTGGTGGTGCAACCCAAGAAGGATCGGGCTGATCTTGAGCTGCACGTGATCAATGTCGGTGCCGGTCATTCGGTACCCACGGGATCGAACAGGAGAGGCATCTATCTCATGGTTGTTGTCCAGGATGCCAAAGGCCAGAAAGTGGCCAGCCGTGAATGGCTGTTTGCGCCCTGGTATGGACCCCGTCCTGATGACAAATCCTTTTTGGAGGAAGACAAGAAACGCCCCGATGCCATATCGGCCATTGCGGCTGATTCTCAGGGGCCGCATGAAAGCACTGTGCGCGCTGGAGAAGACCGGGTACTCAATTGGGTCCCGGAGGTGCAGAAAGGGACCTACACCGTTCAGGCCAAACTCGGGTATGATTTGAACCGATATAATGACAGGACCTTCCTGGAGGACCAGACAGAAATCAATCATGCGTCCCTCTCGGTCAAAGTTGAAGGAAAGCCTTGAGATGAGAAGGGCCGTCGCCTTGATTCTTTTTCTGCTGTTTGTACCGGGTGATAGCATTGTCTATGCCGGGCCTCCTATTCTGACCAGTGACACGGGCACGCCGGATGTCGGGACTTGGGAAATCAACCTCGGTTTTATTGTCGAGAAGCGCCAGACCGAAACTCGTTATCAAACGCCTGATCTCGATATGAATTATGGGTTAACCGATTCGATTCAGCTTAACCTCGAAGTGCCATGGGTTGTGCTCCACGAGACCGACGGAGATACCAAGAACGGACTGGGCAAATCAGACGCCGGTGCCAATTGCTGACCGACTTCAGCCAGCCCATCCTGATGTCAAGTTTCTCCAGGGCGGAATCCAGGCCTGGAAGGAGCTCGACGGGCCGACAGAGGCCTGAGGATGAAATGGATTATCAGCGATCCCCCTTACAGGGTGCCGGATGATCCGGAAAGGAGTACCAGCATGATCAAAGGGCTTATCGGTATTTTCGGGATACTGCTTTTGGCCACGTCGGGTTTGGCTCAAAGCGGGCCTAAGTCATGGAATTTTGATTCCGAAACTGCGGGCAAACCTCCTTCGGGGTTCACCACCATGGCGGGTGAATGGAAAGTCGTTGCCGATCCCACTGCCCCCTCTCAGCCCAAAGCACTGGCGCAGCTTGCCAAGAGCTCCGGCTCGACTTTCAATCTCATCCTCATTGCCGGCACAAGCTATAAAGACATCGACTTGACGGTTTCGATGAAGTCTGTGGCCGGAACGGAAGATCAGGGCGGAGGCCTGGTGTGGCGGGCAAAGGATGGAAAGAACTACTACGTGGCCCGGTACAATCCGCTCGAAGATAATTATAATCTCTACAAAGTGAAGAATGGTAATCGCAGTAAGTTGGGGAGTGCCACCATCAAGTCGGCTCCAGGCTGGCACGCCTTGCGTGTTACTATGCGGGGAAACCGTATCGAGGTCTATTTCGATAGGAAAAAGGTTCTGGACGCAGAGGATGCTACTTTTACGGAGCCGGGTGGAATCGGGCTCTGGACAAAATCCGATGCCCAGACGCACTTCTATGGTCTGACTGTGGGTGGTGACTAGAAAGCATTCCAGCGCTAACGCACTGGTAAAGTTTGGTGGAAAGGACTACCTAATCGGGGGAACCTCACCATAAGGAAAGGAGACGCCATGAAAGGAGCAGGATGGTCAGGGGCCGTGGGCGGCCTTGCCACGCTTGTCATCTCTGTCTTCTGTGTACCAACGATCTGCTGGGCCCAGGCCCCGGTGGATCAGAAACCCACCGGGGCCGGTTGATTTAGACCTTGAATCTGGCCACCATGGTGGCCAGACCATCGGCCACTCCGGAGATTTGATTGGCTGCGGCTCTGTTTCTTTCGATGGCGTCAAGGGTAGCCGCGGCAGACAGAGCCACTTGATCGATATTCTGGAGGATATTTTTGGATACCTCGGATCCCTGGGTCACATTTTCGGCAGACTGACTGGATAGGATGGCTGACTGAGCCGCGTTATGGGCCAGGTCGCCACTGACCGCGGTTTGTTCTTCCGCCGCCGAGGCGATAGTGTTAGTAATTTCATTAAGTTCTTTTATCTGACTAATGATGTCATTGATACTCATGGCCGCGGTAGCCGAGTTTTGTTGGATATTGTCGATCATCGTTTGGATGTGATCCGTGGAATCGGTGGTCTGTTTGGCCAACTCCTTAACTTCATTGGCCACCACGGCAAACCCCTTGCCCGCTTCACCGGCTCTGGCCGCTTCGATGGTGGCATTAAGGGCCAGGAGCTTAGTCTGCTCGGCAATATCTACGATGGCCCTGGTAATAGAAGTTATTTCGTTGGAGCTTTTACTTAGCTCGTCCACGATATGACCTGTCTGATCGGCTAGGTTGGCTGCTGCACCCGTCTTTAGGGCCGCGGTGTGGGTATTGTCAGACACTTCACGGAAAGAAGCATTCAGCTCCTCGATGGCCGTGGCAATGGTATTCATCCGGTCGGTGACTTCGTCGGTTGATGAGGCAATAGTGTTCATGTTGGATTGCATCTGCTTTGAGCCGGCTGCCAGCGATTGGGCGCTTTCACTGAGTTGGTGCGCATCTGCGGCTACTTCCTGAGATGTGTCGGCCAAGACTCGGGAAGATGATTTCAGTTGGGTTGCCTGAGTGGTGACGAGATGGACCATGTTTCGGATTCGGAGCAAGAAGCAGTTGAACCAGGCCGCCAATTCGTCCAACTCCGTGTTCACGGCTTTCCGGTACACTTCTTTGCAATAAGTACAATCCTTAATCTTCCCGCTGACAATTTTGGGGCATTTGGGGGTAATAGACATTGAACCGGCCTCAATCCAACATTCTGTTTCCTTTCCGTAAGAGGGACATTCCGGCTGGTTACAGGTCATAATTTTGGAACAGTTGATTTGGGTCAATTTAAGCTTTTTGGTCAAATCGCCCTCACCCAGAGCGATTTCTTTGAGCATGGAGATGGTCCTTTTTATCGGCTGAGTAATACTTCGGGTAATAATCATGGCAATAATGATACTTAGGAGAACAGAGGCGGCCAACCCGGAGATGATCACCGCGACTACCCGACTCAGAGACGCCGACGACTCCCCAGACGCTTTGACGGTGTCTTCTATTCCTTTTTCAGCAACCGATTTGGCTTCGACCAAGAGGCGATTGCCCACATCCTGGCGCTTGTGATCAAGCTCTTCTTGGGTGGACAAATTTTTAAGCACCGCATTCAGGGTCGCCTCATAAGTTTCAGACGCTCTTTCAATCAGGTCAATCTGTTTAAGGTTGGCTTCTTGCCTGGTCATGGGCCGCAATCGGCTCAGATTCTCATGGATCGTCTTAAAATTATTTAAATTATCTTTAATTACGGTAGAATCACGCGTCGCCTGGAATTTGAAGAAGGCCAGCTTAACGGCATCACCGAGATCAGCGATCTTGTTGACCATGACAATTTTGTGCAAGCGCTCATTGAGCCTGGCCGCGTCCAGTCCCGACCCAATTTCTTTCCCCATCAGTTCAAGTTGGCTGTCCAGAAAGTCGGTGGCGGTCTTTATATAAACGGTAGCGGTTTCATCCAGTGTCTTTCTGATTTCAATGGTTTCTTTTCTCTTGTCTGCGGAGGTCCGAACCAACCTTTCGTAATCCACGGCCAGTGCTTCCGCCTTTCCGGCGGCCTCTTTGAGAGTGACCAAATGCGATGATTTGGCGGCCAGCTCCTTTGCTTCGCTGAGATATTTTTTAACATTTTCAAAATGCCGCCAGGTCTCATCCAGGTAGGTTTGTTCTCCGGTCCGGGCGTAGCCGCGCATGCTGAACATGGCCGCGGAAAAATCTCTTTCCAGACTATTGGCCACCCTCACCTCCGGAACAATTTCTGCTGACAGAATCAGGGCTGTCTTTTCCACCTGTCCCAGATTCCAAAAGGTGAATCCGCCCATGATTAGAGACACAATAATCAGAAGCCCAAAACCTAAAGCCACTCTTACACCCAACTTCATATTTTTCATGTTGCTTCCCTTTGCCTTCGTTGGCAGACTAACTCTTAATTGATTACCATCTGTTAGTTCGTAATGATTACTGCGTAACTGTAAGCGATCACAGGGTGGCTCATTTCACTTGCTTATTATCCAAGAAGTGTCAGGTGGTAGCCCCTGGAAGTGACAACGGATGGCTTCCACCAAAACCGGGAATGTGGGCTTTGAAAGTAGTCGGC
>JADFXK010000410.1:0-3249 GCA_015233625.1 Deltaproteobacteria bacterium
AGCAGAGTCTTTAGGGTTTTTTTAGGACATCGTTTTTACCGGCTTCAAGGTCAACGTCTCCATACTGTCCCTCCCTAAAATCTATTTCTATTTTAACTCACTTATCTTGAAAAGAAAAGCCCTTAATCTTCGGCGCCTGGATTTTTTCCTCGTCTTTCTTACTCGTCGATCAGCCCGTCCGATCCGGTGATTAATACTATTTTCTTGGCCGCACCTATGCGGGTTAGAGGTTACTCGTTGCTCTATCCTGGCCGGAAAACTCCACTTTATCGTAAACTTCCTGAAGCGACAAACTACAACCGATGGAATCCAACTGGATAATCCCGTCTAAGCCGTCAACTTCAGACAGCAGCCACTGTTTCCCTTGCCGGACATAATGCTCGACGCACACCTTGTCCTGAGCGATGAGGACATATTCCGTGAGTGAGGGAAGCCGGCGGTAATGGGCGAATTTTGCACCGCGGTCATAGGCTTCGGTTGAGTCGGACAAGACCTCCACAATGACCGTGGGATTAACTAACGTATCCATCTGGTTGTCTTCAAAGCCCGGTTCTCCGCAAAGGGCCGCCAGATCCGGGTAAGTGTACAAGCCGGTGTCGCTGACTTTGACCCGCATGTCATTGACATAGGCGACACAAGGCCGCCCCTTGAGTTGAGCGCGCAGTTCGCCGGCCAGATTAAACGTGATTTGGTTGTGCCGCCGGCCGGCCCCGGCCATGGCCAAGATGTGACCGTTGACATATTCACTCTTTTGCACCGCTTCGCGTTCTTGAGCCAGATATTGCTCCGGGGTGTATTCCGGTTGAACCTGGAGTTCCATATGGCACGTCTTCCTTTCTGCGCAACTCCGCGTAATCTGTGGATACCGGCCGTCACTTGATCATCGGCGGACCGCTTCCGGCCGCTTTTATGGCCAGGCAGTCGTACAACACCCGATCGCCCTGATAGGTGACTTCGCTCCGTTTCAGAATCCGCCAGCCGCCACTTCCGATATGGTCATTCCGAGCGGAGCGAGAAATCCTGGCACGTGCTCGTATTGAGCCTTCTCACAAGAGACAATAATGACCGTACGCGGTATATATATCATAATTATAATTTATGTCAACAAAGCCGTTTGGTTATAAATTATGGTGGGTTAGTCCGATGACTTGAACGCGTACGAGCAACCTTGGTTACGGGTATGCGCTTTCAAGAATGTTTTGAAAGCTTTTTCATATTTTGGCAGTCGAAATTTCCCTCTGATAGATGTCTTATCGGAGAGTTTGATCTGGGTGGACGGCTCAAAATAGGCGATGGCGTTATTTTTGTTTAGGACAAACGGCGGCTTGCCGCGTGTCAGGAGGAAGTAGGTGGCGATTAAAGAGCCGGTCCGATGATTCCCTTCGATGAATAATTGCGGCCGGCTGAGTACACCTACGTAAATCTCGGAGGCAATTCTGTAGCTTGAAGAATCGTGGTACTTCTGGTACCATTGTTTAATCGGTTGAATCAGAGTGTAGAATCTCTTTTGGGTTTCTTGCAGATGCGTGCTATATTCAAATCTCACCTTCGGATCGCTCCCGCATAAGACGATGTGGTTCATTTCCATCAGGTGTTCTGTATTGTTTGGGAATATCCTCACATCCCGGGCTATCAGATTGTCCACATAAGCATAACCGGCCACGAGATTTTGGATAATCTCATCCGTAAGATGCTCCCGCCTCATGGTCAGCAGGTTGTTTATCTTATCAAAGTCCACCTGCACCTCTGCCAAGGACGTGATAATTTGGTCGATATTTAGTCTTAGGGCTTTTTTTTCCATAATCGGATCTACTTCGACTTGAAATTATGCGATAAATCATTTTGAGCAAAGCAGGTCCACCGCTACCTCCCGCACGGTTAAATCCGCCTGCACCTTTAGCCGGCTTATTTGTAGGTATGCGGCAGTTTCATAATATCCCGGGCCGGCAGCACTCCCAGAATGACGTCATCGTCATCCACGACGGGTATGGCTCGAAAATTGTAGCGGTCAAACATTTCCACCGCCTCGGTAATCGTACTGTCCGGTTTGAGAGAGATAACCTGGGCATCCATGACCTCCTCCAGCCGCTCTTGGGGATCGGCCAGGAGTAACCCTTGCAGGTTAACCAGTCCCCTAAGCCGGCCCTCCGAATCAACAACGTAAATGTACATGGGTACGTCCACGTCCGGGGCCACGTGCCGGTACCCATCGATGATGTCTCTGACGGTGACGTTCGGTGGAAAGGTGATAAATAACGAAGTAGTCAGGTTGACGATAGTGTCATCCTGTTTTTCCAGCAGGGATTCGATTTTCTCCGTTTCATCGTGCTCCATTAGATCTAGAATCTCTTCCGCCTGCTGGGTCGGGAGGGCGCCCAGTACATCCGCCGCCTGGGCCGGGGTCATCTCATCAATCAAGTCGGCTACCCGCTCCTTGTCCAGGGAGGAGATTAGACTCCGCTGGACGCGCGGCTCAATCTCTTCTAAGGTATCCGAGGCGTGTTCCGTTTCCAACTGATTGAAGATAACCAACCGCTGCTCCTCGTTCAGCTCTTCTAAAATATCCGCCAGATCCACCGGGTGAATCTCGGGCAGTTTTTCCTTCAAGACATTCAGCTTAACGCTCCCCTTGAAACTGCTGATTTTTTCAGGCAGCGGCTGAACATACGCCCAGGACAGGGTCTCTTTCTTAAATACCTCCGCCAGGCCGTAAATGGCCCTGGCCACCTTCCCGAGCCCTAATCTCCTGAGCAGCCCATATTTGCTGAAATCCACATCCGTGACGTAGAGCTTTTGGCCTCTCGCCATCAGTTTCACGTCGTAGACCACGTCGATTTCGTCGTCATCCATGTCGATGACTTTCTTGTCTAAGACGTGATCCCGCAGGAGGACCTGACTCTCAGGAGGCTCCCCTTCGTATTTCTCCAGGGATTCGATGTCAATCACGACTCCGCTCTTGTCCAGAGACCGGATTCTGTCCCAAGGGACCAGGAGTTGCTTGTATCCAAAAGGCCGAAAGATGATAAAGTGCGTCACTTCGGGAAGCTTCATGTGCTCCAGGATGGCCATATCGTTCAGCTTTCCGATCTTTTTTCCGTTCCAAAAAACTTTCAAGCCGATCAGGTCACTCAGGAAATACTCTGGTTCCTGGGTTACGGTGATCTTTTCGACAGCAGTATTTATAGTATTCATGGTCCTTCCTTTTTTCAGAGCAAGGTGACGAACTTGTATAGAAGCAGACTCACCAAA
>JADFXK010000410.1:3281-3930 GCA_015233625.1 Deltaproteobacteria bacterium
TAGATTCGAAGACATAGGAGCGATATTTTGACCGGACGAGACATCTCGACATCGGAAACAGCATATTTTTTATTGATTTCGCGGATCCTGGCGAAACCATGGGAGAAAAGATCACGCAGCATGACTCACCTCGCACCAGTTATTTGAAAAGGTTGGGGAACAGCACGCTGATCCCATAGAGAGTGGACAAAATCACTATCACGACGACAATAACCGTGTTGATAATATTTTCCCAGAGAGTATTGACGTAATCCCCCATGGTCTTTTTGTCGTTCAGAAGAAGGATCAAGAAAACCAGGGCCGCGGGTAGGAGTGTCACAGCGATGACCTGCACAAATAAGGTGATCAGCACCAAAGGCGCCTTGGGGATCAGAACTACGGCTCCGGCGGTGACCAGGGTAAAGAAATAGTTGGCGTAAAACCAGGGAGCTTCTTTGATTTTGTGGTTAAGCGAATGGGCCCAGCCAAAGACCTCACCAAAGGCCCAGGAACTGGCTAAGGAGATACAAATCGCCCCCAGCAGGCCCGCGTCAAACAGACCGATGGCCATGAATGTCCCCACATACCTGTCTTTCTTCATCAGGAGTTCAGAGGCCTGGGCGGCGCTGTCGATGTCCACGCCTTTCAGCAGGGCCCCGGTCACGATCAA
>JADFXK010000411.1 GCA_015233625.1 Deltaproteobacteria bacterium
CATTGGGTTTGAGACCCCGGCCCCGACCATTGCCGCCTGTATCATTCAAGCCGGGGCGGTGGGGGTAAAGAATTTTTCCGTCCTGGCTGCCCACAAGCTCCTGCCGCCGGCCATGGACGCCCTGCTTTCCGCCGGTGACCTGGGCGTGGATGGTTTCCTCTGTCCCGGTCACGTGACGACCATTATCGGAACGGCCTCTTATGAAGGCGTGGCCTCTCGTTACCGGGTTCCTTGCGTCGTGGCTGGTTTTGAACCTCTGGATATCTTGCAGACTATCTCGATGCTGGTGGATCAATGTGAGGCGGGTCTGGCCGAGGTCCAGATCCAGTATTCGCGGGCCGTGAGTAAGGAAGGTAACCTCAAGGCCCTGGCTGTGATGCATCGAGCCTTTGAGCCTTGCGACGCGGTATGGCGGGGATTGGGACCGATTCCCTTGAGCGGGTTGGCTATTCGTCCGGAATATGAGTTATTGGACGCGATGATCAAGTTCCATCCGGATGTGCCCGAAGTTAAAGAAAACCCCGCCTGTCGTTGTGGCGATGTCCTGCGCGGCGTGATCACTCCGGCCGAGTGCGGTTTGTTTAAGAAGGCCTGCCGGCCGGAACATCCGGTCGGACCCTGTATGGTCTCTTCGGAAGGCTCCTGTGCGGCCTATTATAAATATTCCGCGACTTAGGGATTGGTGGACAGGTATCCATTTGATGATGGATTGAGCCGAATGACGGGAAACCGTCACATCCGGTTCTTAGGGGGCTTGGGGCTGGTAACAGCTTCGGGCTACCCGGCCCCAGTAGCGTGCCATTTTTTTCCGTTTCGTGAGCTGACCCCTATCATTGCGGTATGATCTGATAGCTTATTAATTCAGATCGATAATCTTCTATTGAACCATTATGATGATATTCCTTAGCAACTAAACCTATACCTGGACATACCCATAACACAACGGAGTCTGGCAATGTTCTATAAGCTATCCTGAAGCAATTCTTGAAATTTCCGGCTGGAACACTCACCGTTTCCTTGGCTTCAACATAGTAACGATAATAGGTGTCTTCTCTTTTGACACCTTCGTCTGCCCAATAGTTACCAACCCTAAAAGGTACAACATAATCTGGATAAACCTTTTCAGGCGAGTCTTTATTCGATCCTTCGTCAGGAGTATTGATTATGGCTTCCCCTTTTGTATGAGCAGAACCAGCAATTTCATATGCATTTTCACGAGTGCATGCGTGATACACATGATGTGTGTCGTTAACGTACCAAGAGGTCAGGTCACCCTGTGCTATCAGAGAACTGTCAGGATCATTGCAGTATGAAAAGAAAATTGTACCACTGATTTCAGTTCCGATAATACGGGTGACGCCGTCCGGCTGAATGTCAATAGATATGACCTTCTCTGTATACTGCCCAAATTTCTTTTCTATCTTGGGTCCATCATATTGCCTTACCAAAGAGATATTGTACCGCCAATAACTTCCAAGATACATTGGGAATACAGTTTCAACTGTGTTAAAAGATGAAGGTGGAGTTGAGGGCCGCAATGAGGGTTGCTTATCGTTTGCTGTCGAAGGTGCGTTACTAACGACATTTCCAGCGATATGTGCGACTTGCATGCTATTGTTACCAGCCACTTGAGCGGGTTTGTCTGCATGATTGGAGTCGATCACTGGAAAGAAGTAAAGAAACAAGGCAATAATAGACAAAAAAGAACCAAGCACTGCAAGCTTATTCCAAATAGAGAGCCTCTTAAACCTCTGGAGTATCGTCATTATGAGCCTTCACAATCAGACTTAAGTTGAATATCTCCAATGCTAACAATTTATTCTATGGTTTCTCGGTGGCTACAAAATCCGAAAAATATTGACAACGGAAATTCAACAAGATATCGTTATTTTGGCTGGTTATCATACACGATTACCTGGGTAATCCCAACAACGGCACAACCGAGGATCATTTGGATCACCATTCGTATTTAAACAGTTTTTTCAACCAGCTCATCTGCATCTTCCTTTTGTCGTCACAAACGCAAAATTCTTCAACTGACGAATTGGATTGAATCACATAGTCCGCACGCTCGACAGAAAAATGGACGCGCTTTGATCAAATAAACATAAGGCAATAATAGTCTATTTCACGGGGTGATTAGCTCATGTTGCATCTGTAAGTTATGCCTCTGTTGCGAAAATGTCAATAAAAATCACGTGGTAAACCAAATGATTACTATCTTGTATTTGTCTGTATTTTAAATGATCTGGTTGGCTCTTTTTAGGTGGGAGATGACACATAAAAGCTTTTAATATTTGAGGGGAGAATAGTGTTATTTGGATGTAGGAAACGTAGCTTGACACGCGATGAATTTTGTTATAACATATATAATAACGGCAACGGGGGTGTTATTATGTGAGCCACGGTAACCCGGATAGGCAATTCAACCGGCCTGATCCTTTCGAAAGAGGCCGTGGCCCGCCTCAAGGTGACGAAGGGTGACAGCGTGTTTCTCACGGAAACACCCGGGGGGTATGTTGTCACCCCGTATGACCCGGAATTTGAAGCCCAGATGAAAGCCGCTCGGCGCGGTATGTCTCGCTACCGTAACGCCTTGCGAGAGCTGGCTAAGTAATGGGTTGGCGGTGGCTTAACGACGCGGTGGTTGCCGCGATCCATGGCGAACAAATCGCCGAACATGGCGGCGGCGAAGGCCGGCGTAACGGTGGGCTGTTATCGTCGGCTCTGGCTCGGCCGCCCCACTACGCTGCTTATGGCGATCCGTCCGTGTTTGATCTGGCCGCCGGCTACACCTTTGGCATCATTCAGAACCACCCTTTCGTTGACGGTAACCAGCGCACCGGCTTTCTGGCTGCCTATGTCTTTCTTGACCTGAACGGGTGGGAGCTGACGGCACCGGAAGCCGAAGTCGTTGCCGTCATGTTGGCTATGGCCGGTGGAGAAATGGACGAGGCAGAGTTTTCAATCTGGCTCAAGGATAAGTCCTTCATCCGGTTAGGGCTGGAATAGCTTTAACTCATAAAGAATACTTGGAAAAAACTACACTGCGTCCTCTCGTTTTTTCTCCGCCCCTCCAACATCTGATTTAGAGCCACTATAAAAATGTTGCGTCGCCTCGTTAGAAACGATATAAAATCAATAAAACAATATCGTAGGAAATGGTAAATGACAAAATCAGGTACCCGAGGTTCCGACGAAGCTTTTTATCGCCTGGCCAAGACCGCCACAGAGGCCATTTTAAAGCTGGTGGGGGTAGCGCCGGCGGATCAATATTGCATTCATGCCGACACGTTGAAGAGCAAGAGGATCTCTCCTGATATCGTCGCTATTCCCGCGACCGGAGTTGGTGATATTGTGATTATGGAGTTTCAGGGGTATCATGATCCATACATTCGGTATCGGGTGGCGGCTGCGGCCTTCCTGTATTGCATGCAAGAACAGAGGTCGTCGGCCCTTCTTCCAGCCATAATTTTTACCGAGCGATCCTTCCAGCACACCGCTTTATCACTTGATATTTCTGACACTACAGGTCAATATCGGCTGTGCGGTAGGTTTCGAGAGATCATCTTGGAGGACTATACCGAAGGGCAACTGCTGGCCCTTGATCCCCGGTTGGTAGTGCTTGCTCCTTATACCGTCCCAACGAACATGGACAAGAACGAATTGGAACTGAAGGTTCACGGTTGGGGGGACCTGGTTCGGGAACTCTATCCTCAGGAGCAGTCCCACGCCCAGGTTGATCTCCCAATGCTGTTGAATTAAGCGCGTTGGGGTGGCGCCGATCTTGCTGTGCACCATTTGTTTCTTGGTTTCTTTGTCATTCTTGGCTGTGAAGGTCTGGGTTTTTTTGGCCTATAGTATTTAACCCTTA
>JADFXK010000412.1:0-403 GCA_015233625.1 Deltaproteobacteria bacterium
TTCATCGATAAGAAATACCGGTTGATGAACTCCATTTCCTTGACCCGGCCGTGATGCTGTACCGTGCTCATAAAGCTGCGGTAGAAATTCATACTGGCCTTGTGTTTAGTGATTCCTTCGGCGTCAGCCAGGCGCTTCAGGGCGGAGATGGTCTGGGTCAGCGGCAGTCCTCTGGGGCAACGCAAGGTGCAGTAGTAGCAGGCAGAACAGAGGTAGAACGTTCTACTCTGGAATATTTCGTCCTTCAGTCCTAGCTGGACCATCCGCCAGAGTTGCCTGGGCGTGTAATCCATGGCAAAGGAGTTGGCGCAGGAACCGGTGCAAGATCCGCATTGCATACAGGCGCGGACCTTTTCCAGCACCTCGGCCAGGCCTTCTGAAGCCTCAAATTCTTTTTGTTTTT
>JADFXK010000412.1:517-3827 GCA_015233625.1 Deltaproteobacteria bacterium
GGTACAGACTGCCGCACAGGCGCCGCACCCCTGGCACATCAATTCGTCGATAGTGATCCGACCCGTCTCCTCATCTATGCTCCGAGCTCCATAAGGACAGGCGGAAATACATCTTTCGCACAAGGCGCACAAGGATTGGCGGACTTCCGCCACGGTGTGTCCGGCCGACAGGGTTTCGTTCTTGAGTATGCGAAGGGCGCGCATAGCCGCAGCCTCTCCGGTGGCGATGGACTCTGCCAAAGAGCGCGGGGCCTGAGCCAGGCCGCAAAAAAACAGACCTTCCCGAACGGAGTCGACCGGCCGCCACTTGGATTCGGCTTCTACAAAAAAACCGTCCTGGTCGAGGTTCAATTGAAATATTTTAGCCAGACCGGCATTATCTCCGGCCTTGATTCCAGTGCTCAGCACCAGGGCGTCCGGTTCCACGAGAACATCCCGGCCTAAGATGATGTCTCTGACCGCAATGCTCACCCGTCCGTCATGAACGGTGACCACCGGCTTTCGGTCTACCTGGTATTGGAAGAGGATGACGCCCTTCTCCCTGGCCTCGGTATATTGGGCCTCCATGAAACCGTGCGACATAAAATCCCGATAGAAAATAACCACACCGATTTTTGGATTTTTTTCTTTGAGATACAGGGCATTCTTAAGGGCTCCGGCACAGCAGACCCGGCTGCAATAGTTGCGCGGCTCTTCTCTGGAATCCACACACTGAATCATCGCCACGACTTTGAGTGAGTCGGGGTTTAGTTGCCCGCCATGCAGCCCGGCCTCAAATTCTCTTTGGGTCATGATGGCCGGACTCTGCCCGTAAGCATAGGAAGTGGTTTGGGCTTCCAGGCCGCCTGTGGCTACGACGGTGACTCCATGCTCCAGAGTCTGGCCCTGCCCATCCGCTTTTTCGATAGTGGTCAGATATCGGCCGACATGGCCCACCGAGGTAACCACTTTGGCGTTCTCATAAACATGGATAAGCGGATTCTTCTGAATTCCGGCGATGGTTTGAGCCAAGAGTTGATCAGGAGACTCACCGCTCAGTGTCCAATGCAAGTGCCGCAGGTTGCCTCCTAATTCCGCCGACTGCTCCACCAACATCACTTCGAATCCATGGGCGGCGATGGCCAACGCCGCGGTCATTCCGGCTATTCCTCCGCCTAAGACCAGGGCCTTTTGACAGATATGCGTTTCTCGGGCCGGAGCCGTCTCTTGCTCTCGCAGCCTGGCCAGGCCCATGGCAATGAGCCGGGTGATATTTTGAGCCTGCTCTTTTTTATCCGTGACCACTCCGGGAAAAGCTGAAGTGCGAATATCAACAACTTCAATCAAAGCCGGGCTAAGATCAATCTGCCGGGCCAGTTCCTGAGCCTTGCGGGTGTAGAGATAGGGATTGCAAGCCGCGATCAAGACGCGATTGGCATTACTCTGCCGCAATTCGCGAACCAGTTCGTCCCATCCCTCCTCGACACAAATTTTTTCTCCATGGTAGACCCGTTCAACCGAAGGGAGGCCCTTTACGGCATCAGACAATGCGGCTACGTCCACGGCATTCGTCAGAGTCCGTCCACAGTCGCACAGGGCTACAAACGTTTTGGGAAACTCTTTGGATACATCACGATATGCCACTTTGGTGGAGCTGACCTCGGTTAGTCCGCCGCCTTTGCTATGAATGAGAGTTGAAGCCGCCAAGGCCGCCGAGTTGGCTTGAACCACCGACTCTGAAATATCTCTCGCCCCAGCCGCGGACCCGGCCAAGAAAATTCCTTCGCGCGAGGTTCGGCATAAGGAAAATCCTTGGGACTGAAAAAAACCCCAATGGTTAAGATGACACCCGGTTATTTCAGCTAATTGTCCGGATTCAACGGCGGGCATCTGACCGGTCGACAAAACAACCAGATCAAATTCCTCTTCTTGTTTTTCCCCGGCCGGATCAATATATGAGATCTTAATGGGACCCTGATTGTCGGGTTGGCCGAGGGAATGCACCCGGTTTCTGATGAACCTGACTCCCAGCTCGTACTCGGCCTGGTCGCGGTAGCGTTGAAAACTTTTTCCAGGGGTCCGCATGTCCATGTAAAAGATGGCCGTATCGATTTGCCCCTGGCTGCGTTCTTTGACCAGCCGGGCTTCTTTTATGGCATACATACAGCAAATAGATGAGCAAAAATTCTTGTCTTCCCTGGTATTCCGAGAACCGACACACTGCAACCAGGCGATCTTATGGACTTCGGCACTATCGCTTGGCCGGATTAGTTTCCCCTGGTTGGGGCCGGAGCCGCTGATCAGTCGTTCAAACTCCACGGCCGTGACGACATTGGGATAGACCCCGTACAGATAGGGATTGTTGCCGGTGCCGGGGTCATACGACCGGAATCCGGTGGCCAGAATTACCGCGCCGACGGCCAGTTTGACTTCGCCGGTCTTGATCAGATCTTGATACAACCTGACGACTAGATGGATCAACACGTCGGGGTCGAATGGCTTCATCAGATAATCCAGGGCTCCGTGCTTCATCGCCTCCACCGCGGTCTCCACCGTGGCGTAAGCCGTCATCATGACCACGGGTAACTCCGGCCTGGCTTCTTTGGCTTGCCGCAGCACCTCGACTCCGTCCATCCCCGGCATCTTGATATCCAAGAGCATGAGGTTGTACTCATTCCGGGCCAGAGCGGCCAAAGCGACCGGACCGGATTCCGCCATATCTACGCGGAACCCCTCTTCCGCCAGCCATTCTTTAAGTGAGTCGCGGACAATCAATTCGTCATCAACGACCAGGATTCGAAATTCTTTCCGCCGGTCGAGTTGCAGGTCTATGGCTGCCGTGGGACAAGCCGGGACGCAGGCGCCACACAAGGTGCAGGAGCTAAGATCGACCACATAGTGGTTGGGGATGTTGTGCGGAACAGGCAGGTAAATGGCTTTTCGGTTGGTCAAGCCGGCATTGAATTCATCGGGAACCAGCACGGGGCAAACCTCGGCGCAGGCCCCGCATCCGGAACATTTGTCCGGATCTACCAGAGTCTGTCTGGTGGATAACGTGGCTTGAAAGTTACCAGGTTCGCCTTCCAACGCCACCAAAGAGGTGGCCGGGGACAAAGAAATATTCCTATGGAATAGACCTTTGCGTAAGCAGTATTGAGAAGAAGCGTCGCGTTCCACCAGCGGCAGCATTTTACACATGCCGCAATGATCACTAGGAAATTGGTAATCCAATTGAGATAGAGTCCCGCCAATATGGGGAGCCTTGTCAATCAGCGTGACCTGGTAGCCAAATTCAGCCATGTCCAAAGCAGCCCGAATGCCGCTGACCCCT
>JADFXK010000413.1 GCA_015233625.1 Deltaproteobacteria bacterium
GGATTTGAAGTAATCTTCAGCCAGACGTTGGAGGAATTCCGTTACGAGGAAGTCGCTGAATTTGAACAGGCGTACGAAGTATTTTGGCGAACAGATATAAGCGAATTTGTCTCTCCGGAAAGGACGAATGAGCCATCCCCTCGACCGGGGCCGGTGAATATTTCGGCCACTGAGAGGTTACCGCTGCCTCAACCGGAATCTGCCGAAACTTATCAGCCAATTGCCGCCGGATGGGAAGATAACCTGGTCAAAAAAGACTTCCGCCGGATTGATCCGGTGGAGGCGCCGGAGATGGCCAAGATCATCACCCAGTTGGCCCGGAAGATAGCCCAACGAGTGTGTCGTCGGTGGCGGATATCAAAGAAAACCGGTCAGATCGACATGAGGCGGACGTTTCGCATGATGGTCAGGACTGGAGGATTTCCGGCCGATTTGAGATATCGGGAGAAGAAGGTTCAGAAGCACAGGCTGACCGTATTCTGCGACGTCAGCGGTTCGATGAAAATGTATACCAGATTTTTATTGCTCTTCATCCATTCCCTGCAAAGCCACATCAAGAACACCGAAACATTCATCTTTAGCACTTCCTTGACTCGGGTCACCCCGTTGATGAGAGGGACCACCTTTGACCAGGCCATGCAAAAGATCTCCCATCAGGCGCTCAACTGGTCGGGAGGCACCAATATCGGGGCCTCATTGGCCATGTTCAACCGCGCGTATCTTCAAGCACTGGTGGACAGAAAAACAACGGTAGTCATCATTAGTGATGGTTGGGATCGAGGGGACAGGGAATTGTTGGATGGTGAATTGAAGTTACTGCATCGCCGGGCGGGAAGGATAATTTGGCTCAACCCTCTGATGGGCTGCCCCGAGTATGCCCCTGAATGCGGGGGATTGCAGACGGCCCTGCCCTACCTGACCCATCTGGCGCCGTTCTACAACCTGCAAACCCTGAAGGAGTTCGGTCAATTGCTGGAGCACAGCTTCTATTAACCGGATTGCCGGCCAACTTCAATTTTTGCCCCAGGTCCGTCTTGGGCGGCGGGAACCCGGCCGGGAGAATAGGGCTGGAATAATTACAAGCCGTTGACTAGCTCTCGGCGGACGCGGCGTCTCCTCTCGATCAATAAGAACACCTTGAAGACAGTGCCCTGGCCGACTTGAGAGTTGATTTCAATATGGCCGCCATGATCTTCGATGATCCGTTTGGTGATGGCCAATTGGATCCCGATCCCCTCGGTCTTGGTAGAATAAAAAGGATTAAAGATCAAATCCAGGTCATCAGGAGGAATGCCGCAACCGCTGTCGGCGATGGTGATGATGATGTAATCTTCATCCCGATCCAACTCCAGAGTAATCTCTCCATGGCCGTCCAGGGCATCGTAGGCATTGTCGACAATGGCGGTGAGGGCCCGGGTAATTAGTTCCCGGTCGATAAAAGCCCGCATTTCATCATCGCCGTTCATTCGCATTTTGACTGATACCCCGGTTCCCGCCAACCGTTTCCTGAATTGACAGTAAATATCTCCAACCGTTTCGACCATATCCTCCGGTTTCAAGCTGGGGGCCGGAATCTTGGCAAATGCGTCCACGTCTCGAACGATATTCTCCATTCGGATGACGTTTTTAATGATGGCGTCCATGTATTTGGATTGGTTTATCTCGTCCACTTTTTTGCTGGTCAGGCGGCGGATCAGTCCTCCGATGGTTGACAGGGGATTTCTCAGCTCGTGAGCCACTCCATCGGCCATGCGACTGATGGAATGAAATCGGCGGCTGTTATTGTATTCTTGTTCCATCCGTTTGATCTTGTCGATATCTTGAACGGTGAAGATGAGCCGGCCGGCAGGATCACGGTTGTAGAGGTTGACACTCAAATAGGCAAAGAACCGGGTGCCGCCCTTCCGGGCTAACATGATTTCACCCTGAAACAAGCCGGCGCGACGGGTAATATTCATGATATTTGGATATAATATGTCCAGATCGTCGGGCAAGAAAAGATGGGAAATAGGCTGCCCCGACAATTCCGGCGGTTGGTAGCCAAATAGTTCGGTGGCCGTCCTGCTGAAAAAGAGAATACAGCCGGAGAGGTCGGTGATGACGAGGCCGCTCTTGACTACGTCCAGGACATATCTCATGAATTCCGGGGTCATGAGATAATCGGCATCCGGTGCATATTCAGGATGGCCTTCTGATTGTTCAATACGGCGTAGATATTCTGAGGTGGAAAACTTATTGTCCATAATTCCGTCTGCCGGCAGAAGAAACCGCGGTGTCACAACATTCCGGCCTCACATCTTCAGGAGCCGAAAAAATATCTGCTGTGGCTCATCGTTATGGCCCGACAAATTCAAATCCAGCGGATCGGCCGGCCATATTCTTGGGAGATAATCTCTTCATCGGACTCGTCGCCCCACTCCACTCCTTCCAACTCGGCTATGGCTTCAATGTAATCTTCACATAATGACTGAGAAATCGGATAAGACTTTCTGAATCCTATTCGTCTCATCAGCAAAAAGGCGGCGAAACTGTGAACTTCCGCTTGTTCTTCTGGCGTTAAGACCTTTAGAATCTCTGCGAGCTTTTTATTCACCTGGCCGATTCCTTTTCAAACGAATACGAGGACTGGAATTGATTATCGCCTCCACAACCCGAGGCGCCGGACTCAAAAATGGAACTGGTAAAATTTTCTAAAAAGAGCGACACCAGAAGCTTTCCCTTGACGGGTAATCTAAAATTTGAATTTTAGCAGCGACTGAACCTCGGTGCTCCCCTTAAGAAATCACTTTACCCTGGCATTTTTTTTCTGACAACCATTTTCATAATAACTGGTTTATTATTCGTGTAGAAGGCCAATATCACCAGATGTTCACAAATACCTTTGGCCGAGATTTCCTTTTAGTGGATCCATCTACCTCAAGCGGTCGTAATTACCCCTTATGGGCCTCAAGTAAAGCTTTAACCTGGGATAGGTCGGGATCGGCTCGCGCCCTGACCGATCGGAAAGCTCAACCGCCGCAAGTCAGACCGACATCAACTATGCTCCAGTGACTGTGCCCAAAATTATCCCAATTTGCCTCAATTTTTCTTTATCCTGACACTTGTCCAGGGCTTCCTGAATGCGGCGTTTCATGACGCTCAAGAAGACCTCTCCGGTAATCTCAGAGATCGCGGTTTCTATAATTCCGACAACTCCCTGGGCCTCCTTTTGGGATCTAAAAATCTGATACAGGCAGATGTGTGGCTTGGGATTCTTAAATAGGGTGGCCTTACCGGAATACGTCGGTCCCAGGGTTGCGTCAAGCTTTTTCACTAGTTTTTCGATTTCAAAGGGGAACTGCTGATATCGACTAATGGGTGGTTCCTCCCCTGGTCTCAGGCCGGTCAAACCAATGGGCGGGATAAGCCGCACCCGATACCCAAAGTCATCCAAGAAAGTTTCTACCCGGATTTCGGAAAAGACATCTTCGCCGGGCACAAAAATTTTTTGGCAAGCGGGGCATTTTATTTTGATGTTGACTTTGTCATCCGGGATATTTCCGGAGGCGCCACATTTGGGGCAAACAATTCTCATCTTTTCTCCTGATTAAGCGTCATTCATCGGCAGCAGGGCATGGAGGTCAAAAGGCTCGTCTTCCCCAGGGCCCAGCCGGCCCGGCTTCTATAAACTCTTTGACTACAAACTCTTACCACGAAGAATTGGCTTGACAAATCACGTAGAAACAAATAGTATTTATCTGGATTGTGGAATTGTATTTCTTTAGGTTTGTTTATTGTGTTATCGGGTGCAAAGCAACT
>JADFXK010000414.1 GCA_015233625.1 Deltaproteobacteria bacterium
GGAGGCACGACAAGTCCGCTTTGCCATGCTGGGCGACTTGACTCGGGTGAGCCGGCAAATGGGCGCCGAGGCAGCCGGAAAGCCGGTGGCCGACTGGATCAGAGCCCATGGCCAGGAAGTCGACCCGGCCCTGTGGCAGTCATCGCGATTGAATGATAAGCAGATGTTATTCGACCTGCGCCCGGGGACCGGATGGGTGGCCCAGCCATAAATCTTGGGTTATAAAAATTAAAAGATATTGCGCTCGGTGGATAAGGCGGTGGCTGGGGTTATTTTTGGGGAACCGGTAATGTTTCAATCAACGGAAAAGCCCAAAAATGACACCTACATATTTCGAGGGGAGACGCCGGACGGAGGAGCCTTTAACGTGGTTCTCAAAGAAAGTAAAGGCCGTTTGCACCTGATTACTTTTTACCCGGCTGGAAAATAGAAAATCCCCGCACCTTTGGGCTTTTCGTTCGGCCAGAAGGTTTATTTACCTCTGCCTATTAGTTTTAAAACGCCCGGTGGGCAGCACTCAGGTCTGCCAGTGCGAGGATTTAATCAGACCCCACACTATCGGACTATGCTTTCGGCAAAAGGGACCAATAAAGAATATCCCTTTTACCTACTAGCGTTATAACGTCCTGTACGGAGCGCCTATGTCTCCAGTGCGAAAGTCTAAAGTAATAATAGTCTTTTTTCTTGCTGCTGTCAACAGGGACTTCATAAGCACAGCAATTCTAATTTTGGATGTCCGCCCATCTCTTTTTCGGACAGGATTAACAGGATTGTCAGGATTATCATGACCCATAAATCCTGTTAATCTTGTTAATCCTGTCAAAATTAGAATTGCTGTCATAAGCATGTTGATTTCATCTTCATCGACAAATATGTGGCAAACCGGATCATGGCCACCAAATTACCCATGTATCGGGACGAGTTGGAGTTCATGGAGCCGCCGCTGGAGATCAAGCCTCTTTATATTGCTTTTTCGAAGCAGGCCAAGGGGTATGAAGAAAAACTGGCCGCGTTCAATCGGGGATTGAAGCTAATCAGGGAGGACGGAACTTTGGACAAAATCATTCTCAGTCATGGATTCTGAAGTTGTGCCGCATCAGGCCCGATGACCTGGGCTTAACCTGAAGATAATCATTGATAAAATGATCCTCACTTAAGGAAAAGCCATGAGCCGCAATGGAGAAAAAAATGAAAGATGAGCGTCATTACCGAGCGCTGGAGAAAATGTACCTGGCCGCCCCCATAAATGAGATATTTAAACCCCGAATCACGGTGTCGCATGAAAGCGCCGAAATAGAGATTAGGGTTAACCGGGCGTTTTTTCATGCCGCCGGGGCCGTGCACGGCTCCGTTTACTTTAAGATGCTTGACGACGCGGCCTTCTTCGCCGCAAATTCCATCGTGCCGGATCGTTTCGTCTTAACCACTTCATTCGTCACTTATTTGACTAAGCCCATCTCCTCCGGCCGCATGAGATCCATTGGACGGGTGGTGAACAGAACCAGAGCCCAGATTATCGCCGAATCTGTTGTGTACGATGAGCATGAAGAAGAAATTGGTCGGGGGAATGGAGTCTTTGTCCGGAGCAAACTCTTCCTGGCCGATGCCTTGGGCTACAATGATGTCTAGCCGATGCTGCCAGGGGTCGCTTTTCGACCTTAATCCCAACCATTTCTAGTGGGGCGGCGGGAAGGATGCTGGTTCAGCCGTTTCAGCGCAAGGCCCCGGCCCAGGTCCGTCGGTTGACGGCTGGATCATCCCTTTCGGCCCGGATAGCGGCCACCTACTGAAATAGCCTCCTCTTTCCGCCCGCCACCCCAAGGCAACCGTTATTTCCTATCCTAAACATACGTTGAACGGTCATAATTGGCGATTTTGGTGGGCGCCCACCCAGGGTGGCACTTCGTTGACCCTGGGCTAGATTGGGTAACCCCTACGGGGTATTAGGATGGTGGCCTGGTCGATGGTGAGCTTAGCCCCGGAAATGTGCCTGCACCTCATCCCCAGGGCGCTCCAGCCCGGCGTTAGCGCTTTTTGGTCTTCTTGGCGCGTTTGCCCCTATGCTTTTTCTTTGAGGCCTTAGCCCGTGCCTGGAGTTCAGCTATATTTCTCCGCAGAATAGCTACATACGGATGCTCCGGTCCCAAGAGCTTTTCCATTCTCTGCAAAGCCCGTTGATGGAGCGCCTCGGCCTGGTCATATTTCCCCTGGGCTATGTATAGACCGGCCAGGTCGTTCAGGGATTGGGCTGTGTCGGGATGTTCCGGCCCCAGGGCCTGCTCCATGATCTTCAAAGACCGTAGATATAGCGGCTCGGCCTGAGCATATTTTCCCTGGGCTTCGTATAGCCCGGCCAGGTTGTCCAGGATCGTGGCGAGGCTGGGATGCTCCCGCTCCAGGGCCGCTTCCACGATCTGCAACGCCCGGTTGAAGAGTGGTTCGGCCTGACTATGCTTCCCCTGACTATAGTATAGTAAGGCCAGGTTGTTCAGGGATTGGGCCGTGTCCAGATGCTCCGGCCCCAGGACCTGTTCTCTGATCTTCAAAGCCCGTTGATATAGCAGCTCGGCGTGGTCGTACTTCCCTTGGGCTCCGTATAGCTCGGCCAGGTTGTTCAGAGCCATGGCCGTGTCGGGATGGTCCGGCCCCTGGGCCTGCTCATAGATGTGCAAAGCCTGTAGATATCGCGGCTCGGCGTGGTCGTACCTCCCCTGGGCGTAGTAAGCCCGGCTAGGTTGTTCAGTGTCGTGGCCATGTGGGGATGGTCCGGCTCCAAGGTTTCTTTCCTGATCTCCAACACCCGTTGTAATAGAGGCTCGGCTTGGTCGTATCTCCCCTGGGCATGGTATAGCAAGGCCAGGTTGTTCAGTGTCGTGGCCGTGTGGGGATTGTCTGGCCCTTGTGCTATCTCCCTGATCTTCAAAGCCCGAAGATATAGCGGCTCAGCCTGCTCGTACTTCCCCTGGACTCGGTATAGGCTTGCCAGGTTGTTCAGGGTCGCGGCCGTGTTCGGATGCTTCGGCCCCAGGGCCTGCTCCTTGATCTTCAAAGCCCGTTGAAATAATTGCTCAGCATGCTCGTACTCCCCCTGATCATGGTATAGTTCGGCCAGGTTGTTCAGGGTCGCGGCCGTGTTGGGATGTTCCGGCCCCAGGGTCTGCTCTGTAATCTTCAAAGCCCGAAGATATAGTGGTTCGGCCTGGTCGTACTTCCCCTGGGCCTGGCATAGTCCGGCCAGGTTGTTCAGGGTCACGGCAATCTTGGGATCATTCGGTTTTAACAGCCGTTCTCGGATGTCTAAAGTTCCTTTTAAGGGCGCCTCCGCATCGCTGTACTTACCGGCATGATATAGAGCGCTCCCTTGTTGATTCATGTAGCCAGATTTAACCAGCTCCGAACCGGCGGGAACGAGTTCCGCGGCGCGGCCATAATAATCCGCCGCGGCGGCATAGGCCAATTGGGTCATCTTCAGGTCCCCGGCTTCGGCCTTAGAGGCAGCCGCAGACAGGAATTGTTTATCCACAATTTCTTGATCTCTTTTGATTCTTTCCTGCACCTTCTTCGCGGCGTTTAAGGCCGAGTCGCTGGCCCGGTTGAGGAGATCCTCCGCCTGATCAAAATCCCCCTGGTCCAGAGCTTGTTTGGCCTGATCCTTAAGGGCAATGACCTCGGAATCGTCGGAATTGGTTTGGGCCAGTTTCGCTTGCAGGTCTTTGTATCGGCCGGCAATCTCCCGCAAAGTGCAGTCCAGCTTTTCCGGGGGGACTTGCTGCTCCTCCATGATTTCA
>JADFXK010000415.1 GCA_015233625.1 Deltaproteobacteria bacterium
CAAAGAAGGGACGAATCATTACTACGGCTTTTATCACAGCTCACCAAGCTGATATAAATATGCTTACTAAATTAGCATGTTGACAAACTAATCTTCGCCAAAAAACAAGAAATCAAACGTTAGTAATCTAGAGCGCCCCGTTGGGGCTTAATCAGAATTGGCCGTTTATTAGAATTAGATCCGATCACCCTGGCTTTAATTCAACAGCATTGCTGCCCTGGGCTAATCTAGTGCGCCGGTTGGGGCTTGAGTGGAATTCACCATATTGAAGAAGGCACCCGCTCATTTATCTTTTTTCATCTGCGTAACTCTGGATAATCTGCGGATTAACTGGTAATCGGTCCAATCAAAGCATGGATGATCGGTCCGGGCGAGCGGCCTTTGGACCGGTTATTCGGTCACGGTTATTGTGCCTGTCATGTCCACGTGGTGGGTTCCGCAGAAGATATCACAATGAAAGGGGAATGTCCCCACCTTTTGCGGCACGAACCGGAGTTTGGTCACTTCTTTCGGAGGAACGTCGGTCCGAATGCCTAATCCCGGACAATTGAATCCGTGCAGCCTGTCCAGCGAAGTGAACTCCAATACCACCGAGACACCTTTTTTCACCGTGATGGTCTTTGGCTTGTATTCGAACCGCTTGGCCGTTATCTGGATGACCCGTTCTTTTTCTTGAGCCTGAACGACCTGGGCTTTTTCTTGGGCCAGGATAATCCGGTCTTTTTCCTGGGCCAGGATGATCCGGTCTTTGGCTTGAGCCAGGGCGTAGCCGCCGACTGTGCCGACGATTAAGGCAACGATTGAGAGGCCGAACATTAGAGATAAGGATTGTTTTAAGTTCACAATTTTTCTCCTTTCACTCCAAATTCAGTGATGCCGTACCTGACCGGCTTGATCTCCGCCTCGATGTTTCGGAATCCCAACCCTTTATACGGTTGAGCGGCATTCCAGGGAATGGGGGTCCGCTTGGGGACGGAGCCCGGAGCGGGCAAAGGAAACATTAACCCCTTGGCCGCGTGATGGGCGATATGTCCCGTCATGTGATGATGTTCTTGATGAATGTGGCCGTAAAAGACGATTACGTTTGAATATGGCATGAGCAACTCTATCACCTTGGCTCCGTCACGGGTATGCCAGTCCCAACCGGGATATAAATCAAAAAGCGGCCGGTGGGTCAAGATTATTATTCGAGCGTCTTTTTTGAGTCGCTTCAAGTCGGCGGCCAGCCACTTCAACTGGCTTTCTCCGACGTTGGTCGTGGGATCCGTGACGTTGTCGAGGACAATGAAATGGACTCCCTTATGGTCAAAGACATAGTGTGTTTCACCAAAAAGTTCTTTATATGCCGCGGCGTCATCAAGTCCGGCGTCGTGTTCACCCGGCATGAATCTGACGTCTTTGACTTTCAGCTCCTTGGCGGCGTTTTTGAATTGGGCCAGACGGGTTTTCCGCTCCTGATCATCATCGGTAACATGAGTTAAGTCACCGGAAAAAAATACAAAATCCGGTTGATGGGCCAATCCGTTAACAGTCGTGATGACTTTCTTTAACATTTCCGGCGCTTCCGGATTTACGGCCGGCCCGGAGAATCCCCAATGGGTGTCTGATAATTGGACAAAATAGAAATCATTCTTCTTTGACCGGGCGGCATTTGCCGGACCGGCCAGGCCGTCCAGACCGGAGACAAAAACTACGCCCCCCAGTCCGGCCAGCTTCAGGAAATCCCGTCTATTAATGTTCATAGCTTCCCCCTCCCCCGGTTAACTATATTTGGCGCGGCTACTTTGGTGTGCGGCCTTACCCAGGGTGGCGCTTCGCTGACCCTGGGCTAGATTATGTAACCCCTTCGGGGTATTAGACCTTGGCCTGCCCTACGGTAACCGTAGCCCCGGGCCAATGTCTCTTCAGGATAAACCATCAGGTTCAGGCTATTGAAATTCCTTTCCCCGAAGGGGATAACCATTCTAGCCCAGCGAAGCGCCACCCTGGGTAAGGCCAAAAAGGGACAATTATGACCGTTCAAAGTATAACCATCCCCACGGCGTTGCCGCTGGGCTAACCCAGTTCGCCCCATTGAAGCTCATGATGATTCATGCGTGTGATGATGGGCTTATTTATTTCAGGCGGGATTATCATATCTGCGAAGGAATTATTTGTAAATAGGGGTTGTTCTCATTTTAGAGGGAAATCATCCCGAGAAGATGGGGAAGAATTCCCCGGTAGAAGGAAATTATCCCAGAGAGGCGGCATCCCCCTGGGTTAATTTTCGGCCCGGATACGACTCACGGGGTTTTCTTGTTTTGATAATAGTCCACCACAAACGAAGCCGCATTGATCTTGGCGGGATTGACCATCTTGAACTCAACCAGGAAGTTATAAACCGAGTTACCCTGCTGGGCCCATTCATCAAAGCCGCCGTCCAGGCCGGCCACATTTTTATACCCGGCACTCTTTAATGCTTTGACCACCAATCCCGTCCGGTTCCCTGCTTTGCAATAAACAATAATTTCAGCGTCTTGAACCGGCAATGTCCGGGCCAGGACGAATTCCGCCAGGCCGCGTTCGAGCCAGGCCGCGCCCTTGATGTGAGCGGCTTGATATTCCCGCTCGGTTCGGACATCGAGCAAGATCAGCTTGTCGTTGTCCTGGATTCTCTTTTTCATTTTTTCGATGCTGATGAAATTCACACCGTCCTGGGCCTCCTTGACCAGCTCTTCAATGGTCTTAAGTTTGAGCCCTTCATCGGCAGCCGCGGCCCGGGCCATAAAACCAATCAAGCCGAAGAGGATCAAGATGACGCTGATAGTTGTAAACCTGTTCATAACCGCCTCCAGTCTGTCTAATTTTTGGGTAAAGGGCCGGCCGGCGCAAAACCAACCGCGGCCCCATCGACTAAATAACCACCACCGGAAAAACGCCGTTTCGACGGGGCAACCGCTTGAAATCTGCTTAACCCGGCTAAGTCCGATCAGAAAGCCGCCTGCCGGGATTCGGTAATAATCCGGCTCTGCTTCGCATTTATCATCTCGTCGGTTAAATGCCAGTTCGAGAGAAAGGAATTGTAGACGTCTTTCATGTCATCCACTTTGAGAGCTTTATCCGGGCAAATGGTCACGCAGTGCATACACCCGATGCAGGTTCTTGGGTTGGACAAACCCGTGTCGGCATCAAAGGCCTGGGTCGGACACTCTGTTTCACAGTCCCGGCACAAACTGCATTCTGCCGTACCACGGATTGGATTTAGCCAACGCCGGGCTGTTGTTTCCGGTTTGTTCTGCAGCGACCGGGGCCTCCTTGGCGAAACGCTCGGCAACCAGCGTGGCATATTCCTGAGCCACTGCAAAGTCTTGGGCATTGGGGCGGGCGGGTAGGACTCGCCAACCGCCGACATTGAAAGAATGCCGCCCCAAAAATTCGGCTGAGAACAATACCTGACACCCAGCCTGCTCCAGAAGCAACCTGGTGTGGAAATGGGCATACCCGGTCGTTCTTCCACCGTAGGTCAAGAATAGCGCGCACTTCTTACCCATCCCCTCCAGTTTCGGCAGCCAGTCATTGATCACACTGGGCGCAAAATCAGAAAATACGGGGAATCCGAAAACGACGCCGTCGAAGCCGTCGAGCCGCAACGGGGTTTGGCGGGACGCATAGGCCGTCACGTTGAATAGCTGCACGGCACAGCCCCGGTCAACCAGTCCGTCCCGAATAACTTGGGCGTAGGTATGCGTTACATTGGTAGCGGAAAAATACACCAGAGCGATTCTTAAATTAGCCATAACTTACC